>SPBW01000093.1 GCA_004525685.1 Candidatus Atribacteria bacterium | reverse complement strand
GTTCACTTCAACGCCAACACCCATCTCGCAAAGCGCTAGAATCTCACGCTGGACAATGGCCTTGGGAAGGCGGAATTCGGGAATTCCATACATCAGCACACCGCCAGCCACGTGAAGGAGTTCAAAAACCGTGACGGCATGGCCGCGTCGTCGCATTTCTCCAGCCACAGTCAAACCTGCTGGGCCAGCACCGACGACGGCTACACGTTTGCCTGTATCGGGCTCGATGTCTACGCAGCATGCCTCGTTCTCGGCCTCCCAATCGGCGCAGAAACGCTCAAGTCTGCCGATGGCTACAGGATCGAAGCGTCCGGCCAGTGTACATACGCCCTGACACTGATTCTCTTGAGGACAGACACGGCCGCATACGGCTGGAAGCGCGTTGTCTTTCTTGATCACAGAGATGGCTTTGCCGAATTCCCGGCCCTTCACATGTTCAATGAATTTTGGGATGTCGATACCCACAGGGCAGCCCTTCACGCACGGCGCATGCGCGCATTGAAGACAGCGTTCGGCCTCCTGGACCGCTTCGTCAGGAGAGTAGCCCAGAGGCACCTCATTGAAGTTGTGGATTCGTTCAGCAGCCGGTTGCTCGCGCATCGGAGTTTGCTTTACTTGGATCACTGCGTCGCTCCTTCAGCATGTTTGGCCATGTAGGCGTCCATGGAACAGGATTCCTCGTCGCGATAGTACCCCTGCCGCGACATCAAGAGGTCGAAATCGACTTGGTGTCCGTCGAATTCCGGGCCATCCACGCAGGCAAACTTGGCTACACCTCCTACGTCCACTCGGCATCCGCCACACATCCCCGTTCCATCGATCATGACAGAGTTCAGGCTGACGGTTGTGGGCACAGCAAATGGCCGAGTCACGTCTGCACACACCTTCATCATGATGGCAGGGCCGATCGACCAGACGTGATTGATCATTCGCCCGGAGTCAAGGATCTCTTTCAACGGATCAGAGACGAAGCCTTTCTTGCCGTAGGATCCGTCGTTGGTCATGATGATCAACTCGTCGCACGCGGCAGCAAACTCCTGCTCATAGAACATCAGGTCGCGGCTGCGATACCCGATGATCCCAATCACCGTGTTCCCGGCAGCTTTCAGTGCTTTGGCAATGGGATATAGCGGGGCGATACCCACGCCGCCGCCCACGCAGATGACGGTCCCGTAGTTGGTAATCTCGGTTGCCTCTCCAAGAGGACCTGCGAAATCGAGGATGGAGTCGCCTTCGTGGAACAGGTCTCCCATCTCTCGGGTGCTCTTGCCCACTTCTTGCACAACCAATGTGACGCCGCCGGTCTCCTGATTGCAGTCCACAATGGTGAGGGGGATCCTCTCGCCTCGCTCGTGTAGCCTCAATACGATGAACTGCCCCGCTTTGCCCACCGCCGCTACATCGGGGGCCTCCACGATGTATTCGCGAATACTGGGTCCAAGCGTTGTCTTCTTGAGAATCGTATACACGCTGGTTGCGCCTCCTGCCCAAGCAAATCGGCCTGCATCGCGGGCCGGTGCCGCATTATCCTTCACCCACTGGGGGGTCTCAACTTCCAGGCATGAGATGCTTCGCGTACAATGACCTCCCATGACACAGCGCTACTACATTGAGTCAGATGGAAGAATCTATCTCGTTAACCGCGATGGGTGTTTGGACCTTCCCACACGGGAGGAGATTTCGTTTCGCTTCGACTCTATTGCACGGCTGGCAACGCCCGATGATGTGATGTACTGCGCTCCCATTCTGGATGCCCATCCCGCTGATTGGATGAGCAAGGACGCTGTGCCTACTGATCCCCGAGTCACCCCACTCGTTCGAGCGGCTGTTCACGCCACCATGCCTCGGGTCGTTTCTGAAGGTGTGTATGTCAAGGATGGGCTGGTGTTGTTGCTCAAGGGAAGCCGCGGTTTGACCAAGGATCGATGGACGTTGCCAGGAGGGTTCGTTCGATTCGGAGAGGGACCCGTGGAGGGCTTGCAGAGGGAGATACGAGAGGAGCTTGGCGCTTCTGCAACGATTGGCGAGCTTCTTGCCGTTCGCTCCAAACTGGGCCAGCACACGCAGTTGCACTGGACTCAGTTTTTCTATCGAGTGGACATCGTCGGTGAGATTCGGCCAGATCCAGACGAGATTGCCGAAGCTCGATTCTTCGAGCCCACGGACGCAGCCCAATTGCTGTCAGATCTCTTGATGCGCGAAGTGATCGAGTCGCTCATCCCCGAAGCGGGCTAGAGCAAATCCATCTGAATCGACAGCTGAACGTCGATACTCCACTCCAGGTAATAGGGTCTGTGCTCAAGGAACACACCGGCAACGACACTGGCCGTATCCACAGGCGAGAGAGCAAACTCCAGCGACACTCTATGCGTGTCTGTGTTCACGCCACTCCAGGTTTCACGAGACCAGTTGTAGGTGGCATTGGCCGACAGAAAACTGGAGATGAAGTAGTCATACGAACCCGTAAAGTCGGCTCGATGTGTCGTTAGGATGTCGGGAGGGCCCGAGAAGGATCCTTGCAGCAAGAACTGCGCCTTGGGCGCGGTGGCCAGTGCATAGTCAAATCCCCCAGAGAACAACAGGTCGTTATCTCCCCCCGAAGGGTCGAGAAGTTCGTAGCCTAATCCCAGCTTCAGATCCCAGCCACAGTAGCGAGAGAATCCTTCCTCTTGAATGAACCGAGTGATCTCAGAGATGTCCAATGCATCCAAGCCGCCCAAGCGGACAGATCCCGAGGTCTCGATGATCTCTTGGATGACGGCAAGGAGCGCCGCCCGCGACTCGTACGAAGCCGCACTGCCGATCTCAAGCGCCAAGATCTGCAAGTCAACGGCGTGGAGTTGATCCGTGAGCGATCCGCGGCTAACCAGGTAGTCGTTGATGCGGGTGGCCTTGGCTAGAGGGGTAACGTCCGTGAAGCGCCCCACGCCAACTCCGAGATTGAACGACAGCCCCAGTTTCTGAAATGACGAGGAACTGCGCAGGCTAGCACCGGAGTAGGCGAAGGAATCCTGTTCAGACGAGAAGTAGCGCTTGTAGTTGCCATCAGCTTGAATGCCATACGTAGACAAGCCCTCGGCTGTGACCATCAGAGTGTTCTCAAAAGCAAGATCGAACCCGTATTGCGGCGTATCAAACAGCTGCACATAGTCCACTCCGAACTGTCCTTGACTGATATCGCGCGTCTCCAATCCGTAGGGATCGTTGCGGTACTGATACGTGAAGTTCAACGTCAGATCGGAAAGGTCCGTCTTCGGAGACCGATAATCACAAAGCGGAATGGCCACAGTTGTCCAGACCATGGCACAGACAGCCAAGAGCACAAGGACGACACACCGTCGCATCAAGATCACCTCGACAACAAGAGTAACAGAGATTCGATGAGGTGCAATTGAATCGTTCCCTTGTCGTGGTGCGTGTTGTCCAGGTTTCGAAAGACGCAGTCCACGTTGACAGCGCCGCTCCTACAGCCAGTCTGGGAATAACGCAAGCTGGCGAGCGATTGATTCAGAAATGCCGCCAAGCCCGACACCCAACAGTCGGATTCCTCCCTCGTCGAGGGGAACGCGTTTGCGCAACAGTTCTAGTGCTTGTGTTTCGATGATCTGAGCTGAATCTGTACCCACACTCAGCTGTACCTGGCGGCTGATGGTCTTGAAGTTTGGATAGCGAACCTTGATCCGAACCACGCGGCAGATCAGTTTCTCTCTCTGCAAAGACGAAGCGACATGTCCTGCCAGACGGCTCACCTCCTCTTCCATCTCAGCAAGATCGGTCACATCAAACGCGTACGTTGTCTCACGTGAGATCGACTTGGAATCGACTTCTCCAGAAAGCGGCGTATCATCGATTCCCATCGCCAGCTGCTGCAGACGTCGGCCCGTTGATCCCAATTCGCGGATCAATAGCTCCAGAGGCGCCAATCGCAGATCCTTGATGCGGAGAATTCCGAGACTGATGAGACGTTTCGCTGTCACTTCACCCACTCCCCAGATTTCCCCAACAGGAAGCGGATCGAGAATCTCATGGATTTGATCTGGATCGATCATCCTGAATCCATCCGGCTTGTCGAGTTCAGAACCCAGTTTGGCTAGGAAACGGTTGGGGGCAAGGCCCACAGAGCATGTTAGTTTCGTCTCGGCTTGAACGTCTCGCTTGATGGTGCGAGCAATCTGGTGAACGTCCTCAGAACTCGGGCCATGTGCTGACAGGTCAAAGAACGCCTCATCCAACGAGATGGTCTCAATCGTGGGAGAGAAGCGTCTCAAGATACTTCGCACGTGATCTGAGATCTCTTTGTATCTAAGAAACCGCGGGCTCGCATAGATCCCATCAGGACACAGGCGTCTGGCCACTGCCATCGGCAGCGCACTTCTTACGCCATAGGAACGAGCCTCATACGAAGCCGTGGACACGACGCCTCTCAGCCCAAGCCCGCCGATGATGACCGGCCGCCCGCGGTATTCAGGATGATCGAGTTGCTCGACTGCTGCGAAGAACGCATCCATGTCGAGATGCCCGATCCATCGATCATGGGCGTCGGCTAGCACAGAATGCCGAGGCGACATAGAAGCTCCTTCGTGGTGCCGTGTCTTAGGTTGTTCAAGATCCGGTAGGAGGCAGGCCCATACTGCGCGCTGTGGTGCGTGACGGCTTCGTCGGGGAGGATGCGCACCAATTCGTCGTGAACGAAGGGAATCTCTCCGAATCGCGCGCCTTGCACAACCATTGCCCACGCCCATTGCAGCGCTTCCATACGCCCTTCCTTAAGCGGCTGTTCAAGCAGAAGTCGCGACACGTCACGCTGCGAGAGACCCACCGCCTTGCACGAGGCCAGATGCAATCGAGCCACAGTGCCTGATGGATGGATGCGCTGAATCGCGTCCTTCGGAGGTGAATTCTCGGGCATGGCGTCCCATTCCTTCTCCAGGCTTTCGCAGAAGCGGGACTTGTCCTCCAGGAGATGATCGCCGCCAAGACAGGCCTGTACGACCAGCTTGTGCAGATCACGAGCCATCATGTTGGGGTGCCTTTGAACCTCATCCGCTGTGATGCTTGCCCACGTCAGTCCTGCGTGCCCTTTGTCAGTCATAGACATGAGGATAGAATCGAGCCAAATGGGGATCAAGGAGCGCGCTGCAATTACCGGTCGACCGGGCGTCGGGAAGACAACGTTGATCGAGAAGGTCATTGAGTTGGTGCCGCTGTCTGTTGGCGGAATCATCGGCAAGGAATTGCTCGTGTGTGGCCACAGGGTAGGATTCAGTCTTATTGATGTTGCTACTGGCCAAGAGGGCGTTCTTGCTCATATTCACCAACGTATTGGACCCAAGATCGGCAAATATACGGTCAATCTTGCCACGCTTCGCGACATCGCCATCCCGGCCATTGAAAACGCCATTCGGACCAAAGATCTGGTTGTCATTGACGAGTTTGCCCCCATGGAACTTGTCTCGCCCGACTTCCTGCCTGCGGTGGAGCTGGCCTTGGCATCGGACAAAGCTCTGATTATCGCCACCCACGCAACACTGGATCACCCGCTCGTCCATCGCATTCGCCAAGACCTGAAGCTGTTCCGCGTGAAGCTGGGAAATCGGGATCGGCTGCCATCAGAGGTGGCAGCGTTCTTGACAGGAAGCGAATCCATCCAAGCCCCCCCGCTATAGACTGCGCCAGAGCTGCAACCGCGAAGGACGGGGCAGAGGCTCAAGCGCACGCCTTCGCATCCATTCATTCTGATCGAACTCGCTACTTCCGCACTAAGTCACGATCCTCATCAACGCTTGTTTGGTTGCCGCCACGAGCCCGGAAACATCCAAACCGTAATGCGCGAGGAGCTCCTCTGCATTGCCAGATTGCCCGAATCGATCATCCACACCCACGCGGACCACAGGCGTTGGCAGTTCTTCAGAGAGCAGCTCGCAGATGGCACTTCCGAGTCCATTGATGATCTGATGCTCTTCCACAGTGACGACAACACCCGTCTTGCGAGCTGATGCAA
Source organism: Candidatus Atribacteria bacterium (assembly GCA_004525685.1). Classification (GTDB taxonomy): domain Bacteria; phylum Bipolaricaulota; class Bipolaricaulia; order UBA7950; family UBA9294; genus SPBW01. The sequence continues at coordinate 2,547 of SPBW01000093.1, read as the reverse complement.
GCAGCGTTTCTCGATCGAGGGGCTTAATGGTGGAAACGTTGATCACTTCGGCAGATATGCCGTCTGAGGACAATTCGTCACGGGCCTCCAGCGCCACAGACACCATCAGCCCGCACGCAGCAATCGTCACGTCGGTCCCTTGCGCCAGGATCTCTGCCTTGCCGAACTCGAATGCCTGGTCGCCGTCGTGGATCACTGGAAACGCGGCACGTGCCAGTCGAACATACACGGGCCCCTCATCATGCTTTGCCACAAATCGAATGGCTCCAGCTGCTTCGACGGCATCAGAGGGAACAATGACACTCATGTTGGGCAATACGCGCATGTTGGCGATGTCCTCGAGCATCTGATGGCTGGCACCGTCTTCGCCCACAGTGAGTCCCGCATGCGTCGCCACAATGCGGACGGGCGTCTTGGGATAAGCCACTACCTGGCGGATCTGTTCCCACACCTTGCCCGTTGCAAACATGGCAAACGTAGACACAAAGGGACGAAACCCGGAAAGAGCCAAGCCAGCAGCCGTTCCAATCATGTTGGCCTCAGCCACGCCCATGTTGTAAAAGCGATCGGGGTGGGCCGAAGCGAAGTCGCTGGTCTTGGTCGATCCTGCCAGATCGGCTGTCAGCACGACGATGCGAGGATCGTGATACCCCAACTCTGCCAGCGTCTCGCCATACGCATCGCGGGTTCCGCGCTTGGTTTCGAACATCATCGGGGAACTCCTTCCCAGTCTTTGAGGAAACGTGCAATGCCCAGATCTGTCAGCGGATGATCGAAAGCTTTCTTGAGCACGCCATAGGGCACTGTCGCAACATCGGCACCCAGGAGAGCGGCATCGAGCAGGTGTCTAGTATGTCGAATGCTGGCTGCCAGGATCTCTGTGGCGAAGCAGTAGTTCTGATAACAATCCTTGATCTCTGCGATGAGTCCCATGCCGTCTCCGCCCATGTCATCGATGCGACCGACAAATGGAGACACAAACGTCGCGCCGCACTTCGCAGCCATCATGGCTTGATTGGCAGAAAACACCAGCGTGACGTTGGTTCGGATCCCTTCGCTCGTCAAGATCTTCACTGCCTTCATCCCTGCTTCTGTCATCGGAATCTTGATCACAATATTGTCATGAATGGGTGCGAGCGTTCTCGCCTCAGCAACCATGGTATCGGTCTCCAGGCCAATCACCTCAGCGCTGATCGGTCCGTCGACAAGCTCGCAGATCTCGGCGATGATTTCTCGGAATGGACGTTTCTCCTTGGCGACCAATGATGGGTTGGTCGTTACGCCGTCCACTAGCCAAGCCATCTCCCGGATCTCTGACACATTCGCCGTATCGATGAAGAGCTTCATGATCCCTCCCTCACATCTCGCTCGTGCTAGTGTATCCGTCTGCCGCCAGCAGCACCATTTGCACGATGAGGCTCTTCGGTTGCGCAGCGCTCGCTGCCCGGCTACCGTATATTCGATCATTATGACAAGACACTTGAGCATTATCGGCGGAGGCCCAGGAGGGTATGTTTGCGCAATTCGCGCTGCGCAGTTGGGATTGAAAGTCACGCTGATCGAGGAGAAGGCTCTAGGAGGAACATGCCTCAATTGGGGCTGTATCCCGACCAAGGCCCTCTTCTCTGCCACCAAGCTGCTTTCGCAAGCAGCAGAAGCTGCGAGTATTGGGATTGCTTTCACTCAGCCGCACGTCGATCTTGTGAAACTGGCGACGTGGAAGGTGCAGGTCGTGGATACGCTTGTCGGAGGCATCGAGACGCTGCTGGAGAAGAATGGCGTCGACGTCGTCCGTGCCAGGGGCCAGCTTGCCGGCAAGGGGCGAATTGCCCTATCCACAGGTGAAGAACTGACATCAGACCAACTCGTTATCGCGACAGGCTCTGACGCCGTTTCGATTCCTCCGTTTCCCTTTGACCATCCTTGTATTTGGTCTTCTGATGATGCGTTGGCATTGACTGAGGTGCCTGAACGCCTGGCCATCATCGGCGGTGGCGTAATCGGCCTTGAGTTGGCAACCATCTACAACCGTCTGGGGTCCGAGGTTCTCGTGGTGGAGCTTCTTCCCGAGATCCTGTCCACCGTTGACTTGGACCGTCGTACGATTTCCACGCTCAAGCGAGCTCTCGTCAAGAATGGAATCACCGTTCTGACAGACACGGCCGCGGAATCGTTTACGCAGCGCACTGAGGGCGCTATCCTGCGGACCCAGGATGGCACCGAGTACCCCGTCGACCGCATTCTGGTGGCTGTGGGGCGACGCCCGCGCACGCGAGACATCGGCCTGGAATCCTGCGGCATTGAGCTAGACGAACGGGGGTTTATCCGTGTCGATGACGCGCTACAGACGACGGCGCAGAATGTGTACGCCATCGGTGACGTCATACCGGGCCCCATGCTCGCACACAAGGCATCGCTCGATGGTGTGCGGGTGGCCGAAGCCCTGGCTGGTCAGAGCCATCCCGTTGATTACACGAACATCCCCCAAGCCATCTTCACCGATCCTGAGATCGCATCAGTCGGTCTGTCTGAAGCCAAGGCCAAGGC
>SPBW01000009.1 GCA_004525685.1 Candidatus Atribacteria bacterium | reverse complement strand
GTCCCTGTGCCGCTTTCGAGCACGCGAACGCCATCTTGGGAGTTCTCTTCTGCGGAGGCATCTTGTAGCCGACCGATCCCGGACTCTACGAGCATGCCATCGACACCATTCCCAGACAGAACCGCTCCGTTCTGGGCAGTCGCCGTAGACTCGTTGATGACATAGATGCCGTGACGCACGTTCTCGGAACAGGTCCCCCCATCCATCGTCACCGTCGAGGCATCGACCAATACGCCATCGAGCAGGTTCTGATCGATCGTCGCCGATTGAAGGGTTCCTACAGCACTGTTGATGAGGCGAACACCGGCGACGCCATTCCCGCCAGCCGTCGAGTCGGCCATCGTTGCCGTAGTGGCATCAAGCAGCAGACCTGCCAGGGTGTTATTGGATAGGGACGATCCGTCATCGATGGTCGCTGTCGCGCCATTGAGAACTTGAACACCGTCGCCTCCTTGCCCAGTCACAGATGTTGAGGAGACAGTGACCACGCTTTGTTCGTCAATGACGATGCCTGCGCCGGGGTTGTCTGTGATGAAACTACTGACCACCGAGCCTTGTGACTCTCGATAGAGGATGCCCGCACCTTGGTGACCGCTGATCGTTGCTCCAATCACGGTAAGGTTCGCCCGTTCCGCCTCAATACCGACGCCAAGATTGTTCTGTATCTGAGCCGTCCCTTGTAGCGTGAATGTGGCATCTCGTACAAGAACTCCGCCGTCCTTGTTGCGAGAGATAACCGTGGGCACGTAGTCGTCTGTGAACTCCACTTGCGTGTTGCCATCGACAACAATCCCGTAGCCTCTGTTGTCAGTGAACTCGGTTCCCTCGATCGTTGCGATCGCATCCTCGATCTTCATTCCGCCGCCCCGATTGAAGGTGACAAACGAATTGATGAGTTCTATTTCAGCCTTGGTTGGATCGGATGGATCGCCAATCAGTTCGATCCCCCAGGTGTCGTTGTCTGTGACGGTCGTGTCCTCCAAGATGAAGTCGTAGCCAAGGAGTCCGGGACCCTCGTTCTTCTGGATCAGGCACTCTTCGATGCGAATGTTCTGGCAGTTGACTGCACTGATACCGACAGATCCGCTCTGCACCGTGAGATTCCGGAAGGTGATGTCCGAGCAGTTTTGGAGACTGAAGACGGGCTGCGTATCACGCTGGCCTTGAATCACCGTGTTCCTGCGGAATCGGAACTCGCCCTCGATAGTGAGTCTTCGCTCGCTGCGAATGACAATCGTGTCACGAATTGTGCGCTGATCATCCACGACAATCGTATCGCCCCAGTCGGCATGCTTAATCGCATCCTCAATCGTGTTGTAGTCGTCGGGAACGTGAATCTCGTCTGCTCCTGCGGCAACAGACAAGATGACCACAAGCAAGAACAAGGCCCAACCCACACCACCACTCCGTCGCCTGGAATGCATGAAACCCTCCAATCCCTCTGGTTCTTCCTCGTGACGCTCCGTGTCCCAATTGACCAATCACGACAGGATCGCATCGCTTACACAACCTACCGTAGCTACGCTTGAGTGAAAGCGAGGTTTCACTCAAGCGAGCCAGCACGGCAGCGCTCGCCTCATCATGAGAGCGGCAATGCTTCGCGTTACCGACAGCAGACCGTGTCTGTATCCTCGTTGTTGTTCTCATCGCACTCGACGATGAACAGCGTGTGATCCACAGTGACAGTCAGCGGATGGCACCCCCCCTGAATACCACATTCAATGACGAATTCAGCCGTGGCGGAGTCCCCAGGATCAAGATCCGTATGAACGATATCCGTATCACTGCCACAATCTGTGCTCGCACGCACCCAAATGGATTCAGTCACCGTCGCGCTGCCGATGTTGGTGACCAATGCTTCGATCGTCAGCTCATACTGCGGGGCTGCTGCACCGACGTTGCGACAACTCATCTCCGTGATTTCCACGATTAAGTCCACGCAGGACTGCTCTGGCGGAGGGCACTGAACAACCGCGCAGGATACCCCAGGATGGAAGTCTCCTCCTTCATCTGCGCACTCTGCTGAGGTGATTTCAACACAGCTGCCATCGGGCAGACAGCAAGCACCTCGCTCCTGCTCGTCGCAGAAGCAGTCGATGCTGCCGAAGTAGCTGTTGTTGGACTCATCGCACTCCGCGATCACCCCATCTGGTGCAGGACTTGGATCTACGGTAACCACGTAGTCCATCGGGCAGAGCTCTCCGCCCATGGAGAACGTGTAGCTCAACTGAACTGGCCAGACATCCCCGGGAGCAAAGATCGGCGGCACGATGTAGGTCTGCGTGTCTCCGCCTGGATGGCCTAGACTGGTCAGGCTGATATCGAACGGGACCAAGATCGTCTCGGTCCCGACATTCACAACATCCACCCAAACCCGTAGTGTGCAAACGCCATCGATTGGATCACACTGGCAACTCTGATCCAGGTATCGGACAGCAAGATCTGGACATCCACTCTCTTCATCTGGATCGGCTGGGCCCGTTGTACGAATGCCCGCAAGCTCTGAAGGCTGATAGACGCCACTCGGGGAGAATGTTGCGCAGGATCCAATCACGCCAATCACGAGACTATCCGATGTGGGGCCAGGAACAGACACAGAGAACACAGCCGATTCGCCCGGCAGGATGCCACAACTACCCAGCGGAAGCCGCCATACCCAGGCACTTGGGTAGAGACTGTACAGCCACGGAACGGATTCCGAGTGTGTCAGCGTAGCCAGCGTTACGGGCTTCGGTATGGCGAATAGGCAGAGCCCACAGCCGTTGTAGAGGAAGTCGATGTTCGTCACCGTGTATGTGTAGGTGTCAACATCATCTGTGCGAGTAACGCATTCCTCGACCTCGACGCTCCCGGTATCGCCAATCTCCGTGATGAAAACGTCATAGGCAATGGCGTTGTCAGGGCATTCATTGGGGTCGGAGGTGCCATGGGGATCGTCAGCAGGTGAGAGGGCGAGCATGAATTCGACACGTTCCCATCCTGATTGGTAGTCAAGATAGAAGACATCGTCCATTTTCCCGACCGTTTCGAGCACCTTCCCTTGGTTCCCCACAAGCCAGTAGTCTTCGCTAGACCAAGCAAGATCGATGGGTGCGTTCCCCCCTGTCGTGGGTTCATAGAGAAAGGAGCGACCCGACAGGTACGTGTTGCCGTCACTCAGTTCAATACCAATGACGACACCTTCTCCGCTCTCAAGCTCTTCTTCGTAAGCTGCGATGGAAGGATCGACTTCCAGAACGAGCTCAATCCCAGCCACAAGGTTTGGATCGTATGTCTGCCCCGCCTCCATGGCCATCTCTCCGGGGAGGCCCGAATCGTAAATCTTCAGCACGAATTGTCCTGGGTAGGTCTCTGCCACGTACTGCGCCAGACCTAGGACGAGGCGGACATCCGTCGTTCCACGAATCGTTTCCGTGCTCATGAAGATGCGCCCGAGGATGTCAGCTAGTTCGATTGTGTCCAATTCGTCAATGACGCCATCGTTGTTGAAATCGCGTAGAAAGGCTGGATAGCCATGATCTGCAAACCACGCCAGAATCGTGGCTGCCTGAATCGGCCCCGTCCATTTCTCAGACCAATCTGCCTTGCTCTCTTGACTGATTAGTTGCAGATCGCTCACTACGTAGCCAGGTATGTCAGGCTGGGCAGTCACGATCCATCCAAGCGCACTTCCGAGAATAACTGCTGCCAAGACGACAAGAAGATATCTCCTCATGGCCATCCCTCCTCTTTGCGGTCGACAGTACTCGTCGCGCTTTGACCGCCAGTACACGCGGCAATCAACATCAGAAGGATCTCGCCGCCAGTATAGGCAGGAATGAAGTGGGGAGGGAAATGTCAGCATCTAGCATCCGCTAGCAGCGCAACGGTTCGCAAGCAACCGTTCTCACGGAGGCCTCGCGAACCGGCTATGCAGAAGCCAGTGAATTCCGATCAGAAGAACAGGACGCAGCACACGTGCAAGCGCGCCTGGGCGATCCAGGCGCGCTTGCACCTCTACTTTCGCGAGTCATGAAGACCCAGCTGCAAGGAGGATCGCTACGCGTCCTCTCCATAGACATCCTTGATCACATCGATGGCAAATCGGGCTGCCACTGTGGCTGGCCCCGCGCCAAACTCGATCGCAACGTCGATGGCCTCGATGATTTCAGCAACCGTTGCCCCATCCTCGGCCGCCTTCTCAATATGCCACTGCATGCATGACTGGCAGTTGATCAAGACCGCAATCGCCGTTGCCATGAGTTCTTTGTTCTTGCGGCTGATCGCGCCGTCAGGGTAGACAGCCTGTTCCATATCCGCAATCGCCTGGTAGCCCTTCGATCCATGCGACTGGAACCACGTGTAGGCTTCTTTCCTTTTCCGCGCGATTCGTTGGAGCTCGTCCATTTGCCTGCCTCCTTAAAGGGAGCTAGCTGTGTGCAATCCGCACGCCTGCTACTGACTGAGAAAAACGGCGCGTATCGTATCCCAGTTTGGATGGTGCTACAACTCGGTGCAGATACCCGAAACGTTACCTTCTCTCCCCATCGCGGCGGACGGCAATCGTCTTATGGGTTCAAGGAGGGCCACCGCAAGGACAGAGCCGTCACTCTAGAGAGAAAGGACCATGCCATCTTCGGCCGGGATGACGTTATCGACTTCGGGCAATCGATCGATCATCTCGCGCCCCATGTGCGTGATGAGAACGCGTTTGCACAGAAGCTCATTGCGGCGATCACGAAGCATGGCATAGGAAAGGTGCCCGTTCCTGGTCGTTTCGTAGGTAAACGCCTCGCAGATGAGTAGATCCGCTTCGCGTGAGGCAGCAATCAGAGCATCGGTCCATGCCGTATCGCCTGAATAGCCGATGGTGCGGTCATTGCACTCCACGCGCAGCGTATGAGGATATGTTCCTTCTCGATGCACCGTCGCATGGGCGAAGACGGTCGCCGGTCCGATCTGTAGGGGCTGGAATGCTGAGAACTCGATATACGTAAGTGGAAATGGTAACAACTTCTTGGTTGAATTGGGGAAGAAGTTCTCCATCACGCCTTCAATGCGCTGCCGCGTTCCCGTTGGGCCCGCAATGATCAGCGGCCGCTCGCGCACACCGAGCACCTGCGTTTCACGGATCAAGAATGGGATCCCGCCGAAATGATCCCCATGAAGATGTGAGAGGATAATGGCATCTATAGAGTAGGGATTGACACCGAATCGCTTCATCGCGATCAGCGCAGATGGGCCGCAGTCAAGAAGCAGGCTGAGTGTATCTGTCTTGACGTGAAAGCAGGGGTGAAGGCGCCCCCCGCTGCCGAATGCGTCTCCCACTTCCCAAACACTGTACGTGCATGTCCTCGCTCACCTTTTGTTGGTTTTCGACAACGTCAGTAGCCAGTACGGCGGATACCCGAACTCCAATCCATACGAACAAGCCTCTGGCCCGGCATCGTACTTCCTTCAGGCTCCGGCGGCAATGACTGTTCGCGGAACCGCGAACCCTGTATCATCCCCCTTTCGAGGTGATGTGATGAGTTCAAGTTCCCCTCTGCATGGCTCGAGTTCAAAGGGCAATGAGCACGTTTTGCTTCAGTCTGAAGGCTTGGATTGGCTCTTCGATGTGCTGCAGGACCCAAGCGCCCGATTTCTCCTACTCCAAGATGGCAACATGCTTCTTGAAGAAGATAGTCCCGTCCGTCCAGTGTGGCTCTCTGCTCACGATCTGAGTGGACGGCGCCTCACAATCCGCGCCGCCGTAGACCTTGGAGCCGACGAACAGGGCCCCCGCGTGGCGCTTGATCTCCCAGAACCTGCGATGACAGTCGGCGTGCTCTCTGCGCTTTCAGGCACGTTCCAGAACCTGAGCGGCATCCAGGAATCCGTCCCACCACTCACCTGGCGGGTGCTCGCGAGGGCTCGAGCACTTCTCGCCTGGAATCTGCGCACAACGGCTTGCCCCTCCTGCGGCGCCGCCACGGCGTCACATGAACGAGGCATGGTGCGTGTCTGCACTTCGCCTGACTGTGCGCATTCTCACTTCCCTCGAACGGATCCAACCGTGATCGTACGTGTCGTATCTGGGGATAGATGCCTCCTTGCTCGTCAGCCAAGATTCCGCGCAGGTCTGAGGTCTGTTCTGGCGGGTTTCGTTGAGCCTGGCGAGACACTGGAAGAAGCCGTTTGCAGAGAAGTGGCAGAAGAAGTGGGTATCGACGTCGATCGGATCGAATACCTGGGTTCGCAGCCGTGGCCATTCCCCATGAATCTGATGATTGCGTTTCAAGCACACGCTCGCGATGATGCCATCTGTCTCGACAACGACGAACTCGAATCAGCAGATTGGTACACACGAGAGAGAGCTCGCCAAGAGCTGGCTGACGGCTCTCTCATCCTGCCGAGCGAAAAATCGATTGCGCGATGGATGATTGAGGACTGGCTTGAGGACCGCCGCGAAGCACCACGCACGGCGCAGGAGAGGTTGGCACGCCCCAACTGACATCTATCGACAGGATCACCGCTCGCGAGAACGGGAGAAGGATTCAATAGATCCACTAGGCGGGCGTCTGGATCCCAGCTTCGTCCGTAAACTCCGCCAACAGTGGGGTGTGATCAGAGGGCTTGTCGGCCAGCCGCGGCGCAAGGTCGATCCAGCTGCGAGTCGAGCGATCAGCCAGCGGCCGTGTCGCCTGAATGTGGTCGATACGCCAGCCTTTCCCATCAGCAACGCCGTCCTTCGCGCGATAATCGAAGTAGGTGTACTGGCCGCCCCCGGACACATGTTTCCTGAAGACATCGACAAACCCCCAATCTGTCACCTTGTGGAATGCTTCAGTCACGCGTGGATTGAAGCAGACATGGCCCAGCAATCGTTTGGGATCGTGAATATCGATGTCTGTTGGCGCGACATTGATGTCGCCCACCCAGACGATGGGTTGGTCGGGGGAGAATCGAGTCTCAAACATCGCGCGAAGGCGATCGAACCACGACAGTTTGTACGCGTACATCTCGTGTTCCACATCTCTGCCCTGGGGAACGTAGGTGTTCACCACAGTAATACCGGCGATCTGCGCAATCAGAAGGCGCGATTCGTCTGCCGGTCCATCGTCATGGAAACCGTTGACAACCGACGAAGGCTCACTTTTCGACAGGATTGCCACTCCGTTGTAGGACTTCTGGCCCTTGAACGTCACGTAGTATCCGGCCGCACGCAGAGCGTCTTGCGGGAACTCGAAGTCTTGAACCTTCGTCTCTTGCAGGCACACGATGTCCGGCGACACCGCCTCAAGCCATGGCAACAAGATGTGCATTCGTGAGCGGACTGAGTTGACGTTGAATGTGGCAATCGTGATGGTCATAGGAAAGAAAACCTCATCATGCGGGAATGATTCCGCTTAGCGTAGTCACTCCCATGCCTTCTTCCCGCAATCGGTCGACGTAGGGGTTGATGCCAATGGAGTCGGACACGATGTGTCCTGTCACGATGAGATTCTTCGAGTCACCATATTCGAGAACCAATCTCTTCGAGTCGGCGGGTCGGCAATGGATGTAGATGACGGTATCTATGCCGTGATCGAAATAGGCCTTGGCCACGGGGTAGCCTCCATTGGTGCCTGCGCCGTGCGACATGACCACCCTGCCTATCGCGTTTTCAGCACTACCCACTCTCACCTCGATTTCAGTTGCCGCGTTGCGGAACTCTCCAAACGAGGCCAAAAAGTGAGAGATGAGATCAGCGACTGTGTCTGTCGCTGACAGTTCGTCTGCCGCCATCTGCAGACGCCGGCGGCCGATTTCATCCAGCGGCGTATGGATGTTCATGTAGGGCATGTCAAGCAATCGGGCCACAGAAGGTTCGTGATCGAAGTTGGACATGGCTGCAGTGATCCTGCTGTCATCGGCCAGGTCATCAATCATCTGCTGAACTTCCTTGAGTGCCACACCTGCTCGAGTCAGCTGGTCTAGATGACGGTACAGCACCTTGTAGAAATCGAGGCGTGCCTGCCCGCCTGTCGGGTGATGGCTGATCGCCACATCGAAACCCATGTCAGAAGCGAGCTTTACTTCTGCAGCCTTGATGTCTATCCCCATCATGATCTTCCTGATGTTCTGGCCGGGATGGTAGATCGCGCTATCTCCGGGAACCTCTGTCAGTTCCGCCATCTCCAAGGCCAGCGCCATCAGTTGTTGCGTCGTCATCATGAGTGTGTGGAGTCTCCTTTGACATCATCATGCCACTGCGATTGACCAGAGCCGTGCTCCTTGCCATTTAAGGGTGCAACGACAAAATCCCGAAGTGTCGATCCTCCGATGAACTCCCGCAGAATGGAGTTGGAAGGTATCTTGTCACTTGCCAATGGCTCGAACCATCGTAGCAGCGACAGCAACCTGTCGGCCTCCATACGCACCGTAGGATCTTTGACCTGTAGCAAGTGGGACTCGACAAACGGCTTGAGCACGGCGAGTTCGTAGCTCAGTGCAGAATTGAACATGAAATCAGCCTCTTCTTGATAGGGGAAGATGAAATTCTTCTCGCCCCGGCGCACGTTGTCCCACAATTTGAGCGTGTCGGAGGCCGGATATCCTCGGAAAACGGCATCGCGAACGATGCGCCGGATGAGGCGCGTGTCTGTGGTAGAGACGCGATTGTGAGCGTCAAGATTCAACTGCGTCAGCGCGGACACGAAGATTCGCACGCAGGCATCCGTTGGAGACCCCTCCAGGATCTCGGGATTCAGTCCATGGATGCCCTCGACCATGAGGATCTGGCCCGCAGCCAGCTGGATGGTCGGACCCACTTCTCGTTCGCCCGTGAGGAAGTTGAAATGCGGCAGCTTGACGGCTTCTCCCCTCACGATTCGATGTAGATGATCTTGCAGCAATGCAATATCCATGGCCGTCGGTGCATCCAGATCGATGTCCTTGCCGTATTTCTCGACCATGACCGACCGCGGATTGAAGTACTCGTCCATGCCTAGGGGATACGGTTGCAGGCCAGAAGCCAGCAGCTGAATGGCGAGTCTCTTGGAGAATGTCGTCTTGCCCGATGACGACGGACCCGCCACAAAGACCAACCGCGCCCCGTCAGCGTGTTTTCGCTTCAGGATGGCGGCTATCTCGGCAATGCGCTTTTCGTGAAGCGCTTCGGAGATCAGCATGATTTGGTCGATGCGTTCCGACCGAATGGCTTGATTGAGCGATCCGACGTCACGCACGCCAATGATCTTGAGCCATTCACCGTACTCATCGAACACCTTGCGCAGAGCCTTGAACCTGACATTGGGAACAAGCCGTGTTGGGTCTTCGCGCCTCGGGAATCTCAGCACGAACCCCCCTTCGCACGGCTCAAGGCCGAAGGTCTTGAGCACGCAGGTCGAGGAAACCATGTATCCGTGGAAGTAGTCGGCCATGCCATTGAGTTCATAGAGGTGGTAATGGTCTTCGTCCAGCGATGCAACCAACCGTGCTTTGTCTGAGTCGCCTTGCTTGCGGAAGACCTCTCGTGCCTCTTCCATGGTTACGCGCTTGCGCAGTATGGGCAGATCAGCCGCGACGATCTCCTTCATGCGACTCTTGATCTTCTTCAACTCGTCATTGCTGAACGGGTCGCGACCTTTGAGGTGGCAAACATATCCGCCATGCGGAACCGAGTAGTCGATGTAGACACGGACTTCCGGGTACAGCTCGCGAACGACAATGACCAACAAGAAGGACAGGCTGCGAGCATAGATACGTGCACCATCGGAGTCCATCAGGAATACCGGCTTGACGGCAATATCCCAATTCACAGGACGCGATGATTCAACCAACGCATCGTTGATGATGGCTGCAACAGGCTGATTGTCTCGATCATAGGCAGTACGGAACACATCGACGAGCGGGCTACCTCGCCGGAATTCGAACACACGCCCATCCGGAAACTGCACTTGGACCGTCGGCCGAAGCGTTGCCGCATGCACGTCGGAGCGTGTTTGATTCGGTGACTCGTTGTTATGGGGTGACACGCTTAACCTCTTCCTTCACAAGGCATCCATCGGCTGCAATACGCGTCGTCGCAGATGCTCAATGCTCTCGCTTAGATCGTCTAGCACATGCTCTGGCGAGCTCGTCATTTCCATCGTTCCACGAAGCGATGAAGCGCAGACATCGTATGTGGCAGCCTCAGCCATCCATATGTCAGGAATCTCATCAGGCAAGTCGCAATCCAACATCGTCGCCCAGGCCATCGTCCATGCCCTGACAACATTGGCCACGTCATAGCCACCGCCACCCAACGCAATCCATGGCATCGCGAGCGCGCGGAATTGCTTCAGACATCGTTCGAATCCTCGCAGTGACAGACGCAGATTGGCCACAATATCTCCAAGCACAGCGTCTGCCCCAAGCTGGGTCACCAGCACATCGGGCTGAAAGGATTTCAGCAGCGGGAGGACTAACTCGCCAAATGCGCGCTCATACGCATCATCACCAGCCCCTGGGGACAGGGGAATGTTGACAGCATACCCTCTGCCATCGCCCTCACCCATGTCGTTGGCAAATCCTGTGCCCGGGAAGATCGTTCGTCCTGTTTGGTGAATAGAGATCGTCAGAACATCGCTGCGATCATAAAACGCACGTTCCACGCCATCGCCGTGGTGCGCGTCGATATCCACATAAGCCACACGCTTGCCTGCACCGGTCAACGTCTGGATGGCGAGCACGCCGTCATTGATATGACAGAACCCCGATGCTCGAGACGGCATCGCATGATGCAGGCCTCCCGCCATGTTGAATGCACGATCAGACCTTCCTGACAGAATCTCCTCAGCGCAACGAATGGATGCGCCCGCCACAGACATCGCCCAGTCAAAGACGCCAGCAAACACAGGATTGTCTGAGCTCCCCAATCCGTGGGTGAAGAGATGGGGCGTCCACGTCCCCTCACTGGCAAGGCGTAGGCACTCCAGGTATCCCTGCGTGTGAAATCCCATTGCTTCAGGATCTGTGGCCATGCGTGGCGTCAGTATCGTGATATTCTCGGCCTCTGTGAGGTTGTAGGCTTGGATCAAGCCATAGGCCAACCCAAGGCGGTAGATCTTGAATGGATGGTAGTCGCCAAAATCATGCTGCAAGAGCGTTTCCGGATTGACTAGACTATGATTCACAATTCCTCTCTTGGGTCCTTGATCGTTCAAAGGTCAAGCCCTACGGCGCGGGGAACGACCATAGCTCTGCGAGGTCCTCTTCGTCAAGATTCCACGGGTCACATCCCAGCAAATAGACACCATTGTCAACGGCGGTCTCAGCCAACGCGTAGGTTTGGTTGTCCCACGTAAATGTCGTAACAGCGCCCGCACAGGACAGCTCCGAAACCATGCGGCTGGGAATCGCAACCAACACAAGCACATGATCCGGCGTGCGATCGCCATTGGTATCGACGAACGCTAGCTTGCTTGGGATGCCTCTTGCCTGCAGTAGACTAACGAACAGAATGGCAGTGTCTTCGCAATCACCATCGCCATCAGCCAGCGTCTCCAATGGATAGAGCGGGTGCTCAACGCCCGGCGGGTCGGCTTGATAGCGAATCGCACCTTGGACAAAAGCCAACGCCTCGTGGATAAAGTCGTCATCGTCTTGGCCGACGCGATCCCAAAGCTCTGTGGCGTAATCCTCGATTGTCGGATCGTCTAGCGGATCGGCAACATAGACACCGTAGCGATAAGTATCCACGTAGGGAACGCGCAAACGCCCCTTGTACCTCTGATAGAGGTCATAGGGAATGAGAACCTCCCAAACCCTCGCATCTCCGTCGCGCTCCCACTCAAAGCGTCGCCGCGTGTACCCGTCAGGGATCGATCGGATGTCAATGGGAATCGTCGCAGAGGAGGACGCTCCTTCCGTATCGGTGACCACAACGCGCGCTTGATAGGATCCTGCATGTTGATAGGGATGGACCACTGTCGCTCCCGTGGCTGTGGAGCCATCGCCAAAGTCCCATTCGATCGTTACAGTGCGTCCTTCAGGGTCAACCGAATTCGAGGCATCAAACACAATAGCCGATGGTGCATAGGCTTCTTGGGGTAGTGCCTGAATGCCAAGTATCGGAGGTCGGTTCTCGGATGGGAACAAACACCCGCTTAGGCTCAAGCAGACGCCTAGGCCAACGATCAGACAGGTTCGTCTCCCATGTGTACGCTCTCTCGTTCTCATCATCGGCGGATTGTAGATCCTTCGCGCGTGCAGCTCAATGCCAAGAATCCCTTCCTGTTGCACATTCTGACAATTCCGCCCGTTGACCCAAGATTTCATGTATGCTACCATCGAACGCGGCAAGGGGGGGCTTCCATGTACATGATCATCGTGGGCGCAGGAAGTATAGGTACAAGTCTGATTGATATTGCTGTCTGCGAGAAGAACAACGTTGTCCTGATCGATGTGGATGTTGAGCGCGCGCGCGCGATTAGCAACAGATACGACATTACCGTACTCAGCGGCGACGCCACATCCGCCGATATGATCCGCGAAGCAGGTGCCGAGAGAGCCGATGCGTTGATTGTCACTACGTCGGATGACGCCGTGAATCTGATGGTGGTTTCCATTGCCGCCAGCCTCTCTATTCCCTCCATCGTGTCTGTTGTCAATGAGACAGAGCACACTGACTTCTTCCGCAAACTGGGAGCCAACGTCATGGAGAACCCCGAGGATGTCGTAGCACAGCATCTGTACAACGCGGTCAAACAGCCCAACGTGCAGGACTTCGCCCTGCTTCCCCAAGGCGCTCAAATCTTCAGATTGCAGATTACGGAGAAGTCGCCCCTTGCAGGCCGATCGATTGCCGACAGCATTCAGCGGGGCACCATTCCTGAGTCGGTTCGAATCCTGGCGATTGCCCGTCCGGAGGAAGATATTCAGTCCATTGCCATGGGGGACTCTATCCTCTCTGAAGACGACATTCTGACTGTGTTCTCGCTGCAACGCGTCAGCGATGACGTCATCGAGAAACTGGTGGGATGAGCCCGTCTATTTTTCGCGTCAAGCAGGATCTGTTCATCATCCTAAGAGATCTGGGATTGCTCATCCCCGTGGTCGGGTTGATGGCCATCATCTCGCTCGTCATCCCGCTCACATTCGGCGAGTCCTATGCCCTCGCGCCGTTGGCCATCACTGCCGCCGTGTCGTTTGCGCTAGGCGCCGCACTCTATTTGCCGCTTCGTAAGGTAGCAGGAGATACGCAACTCAAACACGGGCTGATCATCGCAGCATTCGGATGGCTGCTGGTTGCTGCACTGGGCGCCATCCCGTTCACTCTGACAGCGATTATGGCAGATCCGAGTGCATCCTCAGAGACACTTCAGTACTTCCGCAATCCTGCCAGTGCGTTCTTTGAGTCCATCTCTGGATATACAGGCACCGGATTGACGATGGCTGCACGAGCAGATCTCTTGCCCAAGACGCTGCAATGGTGGCGAAGTTTCATTGAATGGATCGGAGGAATGGGAGTCATCGTTCTCATGCTAGCCATCCTAGCTGGTCCGAGACCAGGAGCAGCCAGCCACAGTCTCTACTATGCCGAAGCAAGATCCGAACGGATACATCCCAGCATCAATTCAACCCTTCGGACAATGTGGTGGATCTTCTTTCTCTACACGTTTATTGCCGTCATCTCGCTATGGGGTGCGGGGATGCCGATGTGGGAATCGATCAATCACGCCATGACAGCCATCTCGACGGGTGGATTCAGTGTGACAGCCAACTCGATTGCCTCCTACGACAGCGTGGCCATCGAACTCGTTCTGATGCCCATTATGATGCTCGGGGCGATCAGCTTCGCCGTTCACTATGAAATGATGCGCGGCAACGGCCGAATCCTATGGCGGGACTTCCAGACACGCTGGTTCATCCTGCTGACTGTGATAGGGATAGCCGCCCTGACCTTGGAGAACCTGGGCGTGATTGGAGGGTTTCAATCTCTGCGCGAATCGGCATTCCAAATGGTGTCATCGATCACGTGCACTGGCTTCCAAACGGCTGACGTGGCAGCGTGGACCCCGACAGGGAAACTCCTGCTCGCAACGGCCATGTTCATCGGGGGAGCTGCCGGATCCACCGCAGGCGGAATCAAGGTCATGCGCATGCTCATTCTGATGAAGGGTGTGCAATGGCGCTTCCGCAAGATCGTCTCACCTCGACAAGCGATCGTCCCGTTCCGATTGGGAACCTCGATTGTCGATGAATCAAAAGTCGGGCAGCGACTCGAGGATGCCTCTCTGATCACCTTCTTGTGGTTCGTATTCCTAGGAGTGGGGATCATCGTGCTGCTGCACGTTGTTCCCCCCGAATACACACTGTCCGACGTCGTGTTCGAGGTCGCTAGCGCGCAAGGGAATGTCGGATTGTCTGTTGGGATCACTCATCCGACTATGTCACTTGCAGGCAAGCTCATCCTATGCTTCAACATGTGGATTGGACGCCTGGAGATTATTCCCGTGCTGATGCTCGTGCGTGCGTTGTTCTTCGGCGTACAGTAGGCAGTGGCGCCTCCATATTTCTGCCATACGAAGACGTTATACTCCAGTTCTGCCAACGCAAAGGAGGAGCCGTGCCCAAACGCTTGATGCTCAGCTTCTTTCTGCTGCTGATACTTTCCAGCAGTGGAACGCTCGCTTATGATCGATCTGAGTTCTTGTTTCTTGATGAAATCGAGATCGGGATGACGGGGATCGGAAAGACCATCGTCGCCGGAGATATCATCGAGGACTTCACTGTCGAGGTTCTCGGTGTCATCGATCAAGCAGGCACCCAGTCAGACTTCATTGTCGTCCAGGTATCCGGCGATGTCATCGGCCGTGCTGGAGGGATCGCTCAAGGCATGAGCGGAAGCCCTGTCTATATCGACGGCAAGCTAATCGGAGCCCTATCCCGAGCTGCCAATTGGTCCAAGGCCATCACGCCGATCGGGCTGGTCACGCCCATCGAACCCATGCTCGCTGTGCTTGATGCTGCTCGATCTGATGTCGTTGCCGCAGTACCACCCGCTTCGGCTGTGCTAGCGGATGTTGACCTCGTGATGACGGCCAGCCCGCCCAGTAACCTCCTTGTGGCATCCCTGCCCAACACGATCTTCTCCTATCCCGTATCCACGCCCATCATCACTGCCGGGCTATCTGGTCGATCGCTTGACATCCTCATGTCGGGACTCTCGTGGCAGGCCACGTCTACCAAGTTGGTTACAGACGTGCTCGGATCAGGGCTTGCACCTAAAGCACGGGGGCTATCTGCGCTCGGATTGACGCTGCTCCCATTGGCTGGCTCAGGAGCCGGGGCAGCAGCTGATGCAGATTCGTTGGTGGCCGGCGGCTCTGTTGGCATTGCCCTTGCATCAGGCGACATTTCCATCGGATCGCTGGGCACGATCACCTATCGCGATGAGGAGTTGCTGATCGGGTATGGGCATCCCTTTATCAGCAACGGAACATCTCAGTTTCCGCTAACCAGCGTGTCCATCATCGACACAATGAAATCGCTGCAGGCCTCCTTCAAACTGGGGACGCTCGGCGAGCCGCTGGGGACGATCCTAGAAGACCGATCAGCAGCCATCGGCGGCAAACTCGGCCCCATCGCGAACCTGATTGATCTCACATGGGCCATCTACGATGCCGATCGGAATATCGATGACAACTTCTTTGTCGGCTTGGTCGACGAGCCAAGGCTCATTCCTGAACTCTTGCTTTCCACAGGATTCGAGGCCATTGACACCACGCTGGATCGCGTGGGACAGGGGACCGTTGAGGTTGCCTATCAGATTTATGGCGACAACATGCTGTTTCCACTAGAGCGCAGAGATGTGTTCTTCAGCTCCACAGATGTTGCCATCTATGCTCCATGGCAACTGGCAAGTATCGTCTCCTTCCTGCAATACAACGCGTTCGAGGATCCTTGCATCACGAAGGCCGTCGCCACCATGCACATCACAGAAGAGATCAAGGGGATACAGATCGCAGGGCTGAACATCGACAGTCCGTACTACGCTCCTGGAGATACGATCACCTTCGAGGTTGTTCTGCAGACCTTCCAGGGAAGACAAGAGGTCAGGTATGGAACGCTACAGATCCCCGAGGATCTTCCATCTGACATCGTGTCCATCCGCGCCTATGGCGGCCCCCGCTATCTTGAAGATGGCGAGCCGGTGCCTGAGTTTAGTGGGCTTGCCGACTTGATCGAGGCTGTGGAGCAGCTCCCAGCCTATGACACGTTGACAGTCGAGCTGTTTGGCGTAGACATCTATTCCGCCGATCCTACAGCCCTGTTCGGTGTGACTGAAGTGACGTTTGTGTTCCCCGGGTATGCTCTTTATGACGAGCGAGAGATCACCGTGACCCTCTTGTCTGAGTCGCTTCTGGAGGATTCGGGGTCCGACGAATCGAGCGCCGGGCCTGGGTGGTAGAGACCATGTTCTCTGTGGAGAAGATCGCCCAGATTGTCGAGGGCAAGCTTCTCCGCAGTGACGGGGCTTGGCCCACACGCGCCATTCATGATTCCCGACTCGTGCAGCCGGGCGACCTGTTTGTGGCTCTGCCTGGATCTCACACAGATGGGCATGTGTACATCGGCAATGCCTTCGCTGCCGGTGCCTGTGCAGCGCTGGTCGCCAACAGGCAAGCATTTCCCACAACAGCGCGCAACATCATTGTCGTTCGGGATCCAGCACTGGCACTCCAGCAGCTCGCATCAGCTTGGCGAGACACGCAAAGTACCACATTCGTTGCCATCACAGGAAGCAATGGCAAGACCACAGTCAAGGCACTACTAGGACACGTGCTAGCCAGTTACAAGCGGACGTACGTCTCACCCAGGAACTACAACACAGAGATCGGCCTTCCGATCGCCCTTCTCTCCATGCCAGAAAACACGCAGCTAGGCATCTTCGAGCTGGGCGCCGAACGTCCCGGCGACATCGCGATGCTGGCCAACATGTTGCGGCCCAGTCTTGGAATCCTTACGTCCGTGGGACCGAGTCATCTGGATGGTTTGGGATCGATCGCTTCGGTGGCTGCGGAGAAGTGGTCCCTGGCGCAGGCCATACCTCATGACGGGACGATCATCATCAACGCCGATTCGCAGCAATTGATCGAGCGCGCCGGAAGCGCAGGATGTCCGGTCATTTCGGCCGGTCTGAACGGGGGCGATCTCCGAGGACACGTTCTCCAGGCCGTTCCCAATCTCACGATCCATCTGGAAGGCAACAATCTCAGCATCAGTTGTGGTCTTCTTGGCGCGCACAATGCAGCCAATGTTCTTCTGGCAGCAGCGGCGGCCCATGCGCTGGGCATGGATTGGTCCGCCATATCCGATCAAGCCGCCTCATTCAAGCCCATTCCCCATCGCCTTGAGCCGATTTCTGCCTCGTTTGGGACGATTCTCGACGATACGTACAATGCCAATCCGGCATCAATGGCAGCCGCTCTGAGAGTACTGTCAGATTTCGGAGAGGTGCAGGCAAAGAGGGTGTTCGTGTTTGGAGAGATGCTTGGACTGGGCGCAGGAACAGACGAATTCCATCGCGACGTCGTTCGCCAGGCGGTTGATCTACCCATCGATGCCATCCTCCCTATCGGCGCGCGAGCCATCGCTGCCTGCAAGGCGCAAGACGATCCGAGAATCGCTTTGTTGTCCAGAGAAGACATCGGAAGCTTCGTGACGGAGCAGTTCACAGCGCCGACAGTCATTCTTGTTAAGGGATCGCGAGCGCTACGCCTGGAGACGCTGGTCGAGGAATTGGCTCACGGTTGTTAGGTGACCCGCTCAAAGCCCAACCGATGGAGCACGTCGGCATCGGAATGGGGAATACGATCCTTCCCAATGAGCTGAACGGTTTCGTGCCCCTTTCCGGCCACAAGAAGGACGTCACCTGCTCTTGCCTGAGACAGCGCCTCACCGATAGCTTGTGCCCGATCATGCACGATCGTCACCGGAACATCTGATCCGATCGTCCCTTCTCGAATCTCCTCTACGATGGCTCGGGGATCTTCGCTCTTGGGATTGTCCGAAGTGAGCACAACGGCATCGCTCAACGCGCCGGCCACCTTACCCATGGCAACACGCTTCTCATGCTCGCTATCGCCAGGACATCCGAATACGACGATGACCCGCACATAAGTCTGGTGAAGGAATCTGAGCATTGTTTCCAGTGAAGATGCGTTGTGCGCGAAGTCGACAACAGCCACAAGCCCATCACGACGTCGGAAGAACTCCGTGCGTCCGGGAATGGGATCAACGCGGGCAAGACGTTCGGACAGCGTTGACAGGGAGACCCCTCCAACCAACCCGACACTGATGGCTGCCAACGCGTTGGCCATGTTATGTGCTCCAGGATGGGCAAGCGTCATGTCGCCCCGTTCTCCAGCAGTTTGAATGACAGTGAACTGGCTGCCGCGATGGTCGGGGTGAGCATTCTCAAGTCGAACATCAGCGTCAAAGCCAACGCCATAGGTGAGAATCTGGGCTGAGGTGGCAGCTATGACGGATTCGCACATCGGATCATCTCGGTTCAGGATGGCCCAAGCAGAGGGCCGAAGGCTCTCGAATAGCTTGAGCTTCGCCCTCTTGTAGGCCTCAAGCCCCGCATGATGATGCGTGTGCTCAGGAGACAGGTTCGTGAATACACAGACATCAAAATCAATCGCGCTCACACGCTCTTGGGCAATGCCAGCTGAAGAAGCTTCGATGACTAGACGTGTCAACCCCTCATCGACTGCTTCGCGTGCCAGGCGTTGGATCGTCGGACTGCTTGGTGTCGTATTTCCAGAGCCATCGATGCGAGCATTCTCTACTGTGGATAGAAGCCCCGTCTCTTGCCGCCCGAGCAGATCGGCACTCCAGTGAGATACCGTCGTCTTCCCATTGGTTCCTGTTACTCCGACAGTGAATAGCTCGCGTGTGGGATGGCCATAAAAAGCAGCGGATAACTGCGCCAATGCCTTGCGGGCAGACGGGACAACCAAGACGGGTACCGAAGCATCCACCCATTCTTCAGAGACAACGGCCACTGCGCCCCGAGAAATCGCCTGCTCGATGAAGCAGATCCCTTCATCGAGATGTCCAGAGATTGCCACAAAGAGTTCACCCTGCTTCAGCCTGCGCGTGTCTTCGCAGATGCCTTGAACATCCACCTGCATCCATGCAGGCTGAGACGGAACTCCGACTGCGACAGAAAGTTCAGCGAGAGGTCTTGCCAAGATGTTCACTCATGCGATACACGTAGATAGGGTACCCATCCCGAGCCTCGCCAACGAGGTCGGGCTGCCAACCCCACATGGGATGGTAGTACGAGACAACGCGAGCGCCATCAGCCAATTGCTCGCGCAAGCGTTTCTGCAATCGAAAGTTGGAAGTGGCTGACAAGAAGAGGATGACGACATCGGCATCAGAAACATCGACATCATACATGTTGCCTCGAATGACCTTGGCGCGGTCAGAAAGTCGCGCCAGCCAGATCCAAGCCTTGGCATAGAGAACGCGAAACGGGTCAATTTCGACTCCCGTGGCGTGGGCACCGAATTCCTTGGCCGCAGCCACCACGAACCGCCCGTCTCCACAACCTAGATCAATGAGCCTCTCACCTGGCTTGATTCCCGACAGCGTGAGCAATCGCCGCATCGTGACAGGATCTGTCGGCTGCCACAACGCATCCAAGGTCAAATTCCAGGCAATCCACAGAAGCGTGATGCCGCCTAAGAGAATGCCGAGCGTCCAGGCCATCTAGAAGTTGATGAGGATGCCGCCCTCAAAGATGGGGCCGGAGGTCCAATTGCCCGCGGTCCATCGGAGCAAATAGCGGGCTTGAAGGATGATCGACACCACATCTGCCGGTGCCAGACGTACACCTGCTGACCCCTCGACGATCCAGCCAGTGGAGAATGGAGGAGGCGTCAGGGCGATGCCTAACCCGATTCCGGCAAACGGATCGATAGGCGGAAGGGATAGGTGAGGAAGAACAGACAAGCTGACGAGCATGAGTCCTTCAATCTCCTGCGTCGCAAACCCGATCTGGGCACGAAGGTCAACAATCTCGGTGATAGATAGCTCTGTCAAGGCTCCAATGAGCCACAATCCTGTGGGATCGATACCCGCCGACAGTCCGACGCCTGAGCTCATGCCGGGTATGGAAACCCAACAGAACAAACCGATTAGAAGTGCGAGGGCTATTGCTTGTCTCATCATGCCTCCCTTCCTGCTACTAGAACGCTCGGCGGCTAGATGTCGAGCGATGTGATCCTGTCCGAATTCTCCCAGATGAAGGCACGGCGCAGAGCGACATCCGTTCCCATCAATGTCGAGAAGACCTCATCGGCTTCGAGATGGTCACGAATCTCAATGAGCTTCAGGATACGGCGTTCAGGATCCATCGTTGTCTCCCAGAGCTCGCTCGGGTTCATCTCTCCCAATCCCTTGAACCGCTTCACTGAGTAATTGCCTGTATTTCCCTGGCGATACTGCTCCAATTCCTCATCCGTGTGCAAGTAGGTCGTCTTCTTACCAGCCTTGATCTGATACAGCGGCGGTTTGGCGATGAAGACGTGCCCTTGTTCAATCAGTCTGGGCAGGTAGCGATAGAAGAAGGTGAGGATGAGTGTGCTGATGTGGGCGCCGTCAACATCGGCATCAGACATGATAATGAGCTTGTTGTAACGCAGCCGATCCGTGGCAAAATCCTCTCGAATGCCTGTTCCGATGGCCGTGATCATCGCTTTGATTTCTATGTTGTCGAGCAGCTTGGCCAGTCCCGACTTCTCCACGTTAAGAACCTTGCCCCGCAATGGAAGAATCGCCTGGAAGTTGCGGTCACGACCTTGCTTGGCGCTGCCGCCTGCCGAGTCACCCTCAACGATGAACAGCTCGCAAGCTTCGGGATTTCGGTTCGAACAATCAGCTAGTTTTCCCGGCAGTGCCGTAGAAGCCAGCGGGCCTTTTCGACGAGCCATGTTACGAGCCTTGGCTGCCGCTTGGCGTGCCCGGCTCGCGCTCACTGATTTCTCGATCACTTGGCGAGCAATTTGAGGCTTCTTCTGAAAATAGAGCCCTAATTGTTCGGTGAGCATGCTGCCAATGATCGCAGCGACTTCCGGGTTGCCGAGCTTGGTCTTGGTCTGACCTTCAAACTCAGGATTGGCTATCTTGACGCTAATGATACAAACCAATCCCTCGCGGATGTCTTCTCCACGAAGATTAGGATCCGTCTTTCTTAGAATCTTCTTGTCTCGACCGTACTCGTTTAGGAACTTCGTCAACGAGGACTTGAATCCCGTTAAGTGGGTTCCGCCATCGACTGTGTTGATGTTGTTGGCAAAGGCGTGGATCGATTCATCATAGGATCCCGTCCACTGCATGGCAATTTCGATCTCGATGCCCGCGTCATGTCCCTTGATGTAGACTGGCTTGGGGTGAATCGGTTCCTTCTTTGAAGCAAGTTCTAGGACAAATGAGGTAATGCCGCCTTTGTTCTGGAACGTTCGCGTCACGTTTGCTACTTCGTTCGTTAGCGTGATTCTCAACCCGCCGTTCAGATAGGAAAGCTCACGGAGTCTGTGCGACAGCTGTTGGAAGTTGTACTTGATCTCTCCAAAAATCTGCGAATCGGGCATGAAGGTGGTTCGCGTTCCCCTCCTCTTCGTCCTGCCGACGTTTTCGAGTTCTGTCTGTTTCGCTCCACGGGAGAAAGTCTGGCGATGGGTCGAGCCTTCCTTGTCTACCTCGACCACCATCGTTTCAGACAGCGCATTCACGACCGACACACCGACGCCGTGCAGACCACCGGATACGTGATAGCTCTTGTTATCGAATTTCCCGCCCGCATGCAGCGTCGTCATCACCAGCTCAAGAGCGGGAATGCCAGTCTCAGTGTGTATGCCGATAGGCATTCCTCGTCCGTTGTCTTCAACGGTCACACTGTTGTCGCTGTGTATTATTACGGAGATCTCTGTGCAGGCACCGACCAAGGCTTCGTCAATGCTGTTATCAACAACCTCTTCGATAAGATGCATGAGTCCGCTCTGTCCAGTACTGCCAATATACATGCCTGGACGCAGACGTACGGGCTCAAGATCTTCCAAGACTTTGATTTGATCGGCTTCATACGCCGGAACATTTTGAGGTTTCGTAGCCATCTCACCACCCGAAGGAATTGTAGCGAAACGCTGACTGGATTTCAATCATAGACATTCTGGTTGCGTTGCTCAACTAATCACCGTAACATGCCTAGAACATCGTAGACCAGCTTATAGGGCGAACGGACGGGGATGGATTTGTGACGACACATAACTCAGCTGGACAGCTATCGAATCGACGACTCGTTCCATTCCTCATTGGAACGGCACTAGGGAATGCTGGCGATATCTTCACGCAGATTGCTGTATTCTGGACTGGATTGTCGATCACGGGAACGGCCCTCTCTGTCGCAGGTCTGGGTGGAATTTGGACTATCGGGTCAGCTATTGCTGGGCTTGTCTCTGGCCCCATCGTAGATCGGTTCAACAGACGGAATATCCTCGTTGTCGCACACTTGCTACTCAGTGTTCTCTGTTTCGTCGTTTTCGCATTCTCCGTGTCTGGCGCACTTCAGATGTGGCATCTGTGGGTGTTCCTCATTGGCGAATCCATTCTGGGAACACCCGTGTCTGCTGCATTCAATTCCCTGCTCCCTGATATCGTACCCAAGGATCGCCTCGTTCGCGTGTATGGACTTCTGAGTTCATGGGGGATGGGAGACAATCTGATTGAGGCATTCTTCAGCGGCGCAGTTCTGGCGCTGTGGGGTCCCGCGCCCATCTTCTTGTTCAATGGTGTCATGTATGTGGTAGGAGCAGCCGCAGCGCTGTGTGTGCCTGAGCGTGCCGGCTCACCGCAGAGCCGTTTCATGATGGATCGCTGGAGACCGCTTGAGGAGTTTCGTTTTGCTCTTCGCTATGTGTATCGAGAGAGAATTCTTCGACGAGTATTGGCTCTGAGTTTCCTCAGCAGCCTCGTGTTCGCTCCGTTGTTCTTCATCGCCCCAATCGTGGTGGACGCGATGGGCAAGGGGCCCGCGTACTACAGCTACTTCCAAACGCTGACACTCGTCGGCGTGTTGTCCGGCAGCCTCATTGCATCATCCGTCGGCGCCAACTGGCCGAAAGTCCCCATGTGGGTAGGAGGAACGACTCTGTTCGCACTCTCATTCCTCGCCCTGGGCATCCATTTAACTCCAGCGACAGCCCTAGTCGTGTTCTTCCTCTTTGGATTGGGCGTTTCGGGTGGGCGCGTGTATGGCCAGACGTTGCTCCAACAGGTACTTCCTTCAAGTGTGCGCGGGCGAGTCAATGGAATACGCGAGTTCCTTGGTGGTGTGTTGCAGCCTGCGTCCCTAGCTATCGCTATGCTTCTCGTAGACAGAACCGGAGTGCAAGGCGTGCTCATCGGACTTGCCCTTCTCATGCTCGCTGTCGCCGTCAGCTACGTTCTCCTGTTGCCCTTGAGAGAGCGCCAGTGGGTACTTTCGGACGTCTAGCAACAGACATCTGACCTACCCCCTGGATGTCTAGGCCTGGTCTTCCTCTCGATGAACAGCAAGAAGCAGACGGCATTCTCATCAGAGAACACCGTCTGCAATAGGATCCTGTTGACTACTGGTGAGGCCGCACAATCTCTAGAACATCAGGGAACGCGATACCGAGCTCTTCAAGCTTGCCAATTGTCGGAACGCCGTTATTCGTCCATCCACGGCGCTTATAGACCGCATCCATCAATGTTTCGTACTGCTTCTCGCGGTGCTCGCGCAGAATCGCCACTTTCTGGGCCGTCGACATGCCTGCAGGGTCAATGCCCAGCTTGTCCTGCAGTTGCCCGTCGTAGCGCTCTGCTCGAGACTCGTACTCTTCTTGCGTCACAGGGCCCACGGATCGATAGGGAATCGCGTCATGCTCCCGCGTTCCCAAACCCAAGCGGACACTGAACACGCGCTGGAAGTTGTAGACCCGCTCTGACTGAAGGATCAGATCGGCAGGTGTCACTTCTATACCCGTCACCCCGGCAAACACATCGCAGTAATTGGCGACATGCTCTGGAACCTTGGCTGGCTCGAACTGTTCTGCATTGTCCTCAGGCTCCACGTCATTCCACGGCAGTTTGCAGTGTCCGACCAGTCCGAACCACGTTCGCCACATGGGGAAGTAGTGCAATGCCTCAGCCTTGTCCTCAAATGTGGGAATCTGGTTGTTCACCATGTCCATGAAGATCAGCCATGCTTCATCATGCTGCGGCCCCTTCAGAGCCAATCCATAGCCGCCCTGCATGGCCAAGGATTCTTTGGTGACGTATTCGGAATACTCAAGCCCCTTAGCTTCCATTCCGATGTCCTGCATGAAATCTCGATCCGCGCCATACTTCTCAGCGAAGATGTCTTTCATGCGCCGGATGCCTTGGCCAACAACCACACCAAAGCCTTCGCCTCGCCCAATTTGATGAAGGATCTCAAGCGCCGCCTCCTTGTTCCCAAAGCGAAGATCCAATCCTCCGGTTACCTCCGGGCTAATGAGGCCCGCCTCGTAGCACTCCATCACAAATGCGAGTCCGGTAGTAAACGAGATCGTGTCAATGCCGTACGTATCGCAGTAGAAATTCATCTCCAACACGAAATCCGGATCGTAGATTCCCACATTCGAGCTGCCGCCTGCGGTTTCGTACTCCGGGCCATCCACCAACACCCGAGCCCCTTCATACGGCCCCGTCGTCAGGAGGAAGTCGTCTACTGCGTGAGAGCAGGACATGGTGCAGCCGAGCCAGCATCCATCAGGCATGTTCTGTCCGAACCTCTGCCGCCATACCGAGGATGAGATTGCACCGGAATTAGGATGGCACCCAAACTTGAAGTTATGAGTAGGAAGCAGGTCGTATTCGTCCATGATCTCGACGAGATGCGCTGTGCCCACGCGGCGCATGTCGCACTGGCTAGCATCCAAGGTCATGATCTCCTTGGTAATGCGCGCACCGACTTCCTGAATTCGCTTCAAATCGGCCGGCTGATTGGATGTCGGGCTCACCGCAGGACTCTTGACGACCAGCGCGGCGATCTTCTTGTTTCTGAAGACGGTTCCTGTCCCCCCACGACCTGCTTGCTTGATACGCAAGGCCTGCCGCTTGAGATCAAAGAAGCTGAAATTGAGACAGCCCCAGCGTGCATGCTCAGCGCCCGATCCCGTGGACACGGTTGAGATCGCGGCGATGTCACGCGGATTGTCCGAATCGGCGAATTCGTAGATGAGCTTCTCAGCCAGCACGTGCGTGTTAACATCGGTTTCCGGGCATGCCAGCAGTTGAACGACTCCTTTGGCACCATCGACAAAGACAATGACGTTATCAGCGGCCTTCCCCTGCAATTCGATGGCATCCCAGCCCGCAAACTTGAGATAGGGACCGAAGTATCCGCCGGCATTGGAATCAATCACGCCGTGGGTCAACGGAGACAGGCTAACGACAATCGACTTGCCTGAACCGGGATAGTTGGTGGTGCCGCCAACAGGCCCCGAGGAGATGACAAGCTCGTTCTCGGGGTCGTCCCACTTCGTGGTCTCCTGTACAGCATTCCACAATCGCCACACGCCGAAGCCACGCCCGCCAATGAAGACATCCTTCATTTGCTGCGTTACCGGACGTTCTTCAATCACTCCTGTGTCCACGTTGACGTAGAGCGTTCTTCCGGTATAACCGCGCTCCGCTTTCCCCAACGCATAAGGGCGCTCGGCGATGACTCGATAGTCTGCCCGTCCTGTCATTTGCCTCTCCTCCATGTGCGCCTGCAGCGCAGCCGAATCGAAGATATGTCGTGCTGCAAGTGTAGGAAAGCCGCACCGTATCCTCAAGCGCGGATCGAGCCCAATTGTCCAATGCCGGTTGCTCGCTGCCCTCCCCTGGTCTATCCTTGCATGCGGAGGACATCTCATGGATCAAGCACGTATTGAAGCCGCCATCACCGAGCTTCTTGCTGGTATTGGCACGAAGCATCTCAATGAAGAAGTCCTCGCCAATACCCCACGCCGAATCGCGGCCATGTATGCCGAATTCTTCGCTGACATCGACAAGGACCCATCAGAAGTCCTTGAGGTGGTCTATCAGGAGAAGTACGAAGAGATGATCGTGATGAGAGACATCACCTTCTTCTCCATCTGTGAGCATCACTTCCTTCCCTTCGTAGGAACGGCAGACATCGTCTATATCCCCAAAGCAGGCCGGATCGTCGGAGCGAGCAAGCTCGCGCGCGTTGTCGATATCGCTGCCGGACGGCCCCAGTTGCAGGAACGGTTGACCCAGCAAGTGGCTGACGCATTGGTTGGCAAGCTCGATCCAACGGGCGTCTTGGTAAGGATTCAGGCCACCCATCTTTGCATGACACTGCGAGGTGTGAAGAAGTCTGGCTCACGGATGGTTACCTCAGCAATCCGGGGAAGCTTCTACCGTGATCAGGCTTCTCGAAGCGAGGCGCTCTCTCTCATCACCTAGCTGATCGACCAATCCATCAAGCGGGAATCGTCCTTGTCAAGAGGCGACGCGTGGACGATCTGCTCATCGTCGTGCGACATCACACGCAATCGCACCACGTCACCAGGCTCGTGATCGCAATAGCGAGCCGCCACTCTGCAGCACACTTGAAGCTGATCGAGGGAAGGCTCCCCCTCGACGAGGGTCGTTGGCCCAGGGACGTCGAGTGGCTCGATGCGAAGCCGTGCTTGTGCCAGCGCTTCCAGTGCTTCGTTCTCTTGTTGATCGCGCCCCACGATGATCTTGACGTTCTCTGCAATGCGAAAGTGTCGGCCATAGCGAAACAGGCGAAATTGCGTGAGCCCCACATCGTCCTTGCCTAGATGCGAGAAGGCATCACGTACGCGGCTAGCATAGGGCTTCTCGATGAGCACACAGCCCCCTGCGGGCTGGGGATAGTCAGAGATGCCGAATTCTTCTGCAAGCCGCATCTGTTCGTGTCGGCTTCGGCCGTGAATCGCTAACAGCTCTTCCTTCTTGATCCATCCTTCTGTCACAGGCAGCGTGTC
>SPBW01000149.1 GCA_004525685.1 Candidatus Atribacteria bacterium | reverse complement strand
GCATCGGATACGAACTGGATTCGTCGTCGTCTTCGCTCGGACATGAGGCCTCCTTGGGGTTCAGAGCTACAGGATGAGGAGAGGATACAGCAAGTGCGAGAGGCTCGAAGATAGCAGTTGAGCAATGCATTAGGTGCTGAATCCTAAGAGTGAAGGTCTGGCCCCTGCGAGGAGTGGGCCTGGCAACGGTGGGAGTTCTCGTGGTTGCCTCAAGTCTGGTTGGATTCTTGATCCTGCTGTCTCTAATTCCGCTCGTCATCAACAGAATCAGGATCGAAGAGAACATGATGATCGCCGAACTCGGAGCGTCGTACCGCGCCTATGCGCGCGGCACCAAGAAACTGATCCCGTTCATCTATTAGGATGAGTTCCTGACAGTACAATCCTTGCCAAATGGCGAGATAGATTGGGTATTTGTTGACGAAGGCAGCGTCCGCCGTCGTTTCATTGCTTAGAGGAAATGTCAAAACACAAGATCTGACCCCGATGACATCGGACACGAACTGAATCCGTCGACGTCTACGCGCAGACATGGTTCCTCCCTTGGGCTCTTGCTCTGTGGTTGCGGAGAGGATGAAGCAGCTCGCGTGCCCCTTATCGCGTTGAACAACGCAGCCATTCAGGAGAGGCAAGTTGCGCTGCAGCAAACATCTCCTTGACTCAGTAGAGACAGGCGCTATGAATTGCAGTCTATCCTCACGATTGCGCACGCCCCCAGTAGAACAACGTATCCGTCGCCTGGTTCAGGCAGGATTCGCGGACCTCTACGACTCGCCGGTTGACCCACATTCCTCGACAAGTTCGAGTAGGACATCTCCCAGAATCGAACCTGCAGATGCATAGGTATAGGATTGAGGTGGATTGAATCCTGGGACTATCTCGCGCATTTGCTGAAGAGGCGTTGGCTCGGGGAAGCGGATTGTCCTGCCAACATGTATGCCGGTTCCTCGACATGTCCCTCTGAAGTACTCGCAGAAATCATCATACGAGATTCCCACTTGGGAACCGACTTTCCTCCAAAGAGTTTCTGGATTTGCTTCGTTGACTTCTGCCACCTGAAAGGCGCCCAACAGTGCTTTCCTGGGACTACTTGCGTAAACGAGAACCCAATCGCCGGCAGAAATGCTAGGACGAATTCGTCTCAACTCGACTGTCTTCGTGCCTGTAAGAAGCATTTCCGCATACTTGGGCTTAACTGAAATCAGAAGACCTCGTCTTGCCACAGCTCACCTTTCCTTATATCGCCTATCCCTTGCCGGTATAGACTATCGAAAGTCAATGTCTTGATGCGAGTAGCGCGTTGAAACATACTACTCCGATTCTCGATGACTCGCAGCGTATCACGCAAGCCGTCCCAACTGATTGAGTACGGGAATACCACAGTTCGACCAAATCTCAGTGCTGTCACGTCTCCATTGCGTCTGGCGATTGCTGCAACGTCTCTCCACTCGTATACGCCTAATCTCCGAAACCGGCGAAAGACGTCCTTGGCTGGGCCTATCGCGACCTCCTCAAGTGTAGATGCAGCACGTATTCCTTTCGAGCCAAGGATTCCTCTCTCATGACTAACATACCACAGCAATCGCGCGGGAGATTCGATTGTGCTGCCGACAACACCAGTGTAATAGACGTTCTCAGAACGAAGAATGAGCGAGGGATCAGAGGGGAGAAGCCGGGCTCTTGCTAGACTTGAATCGAAGAGCTCGGCAGCCCAAGCAGGGCGAATTGGGACGACATATGCAGGAATGCTCGTTTGCTCAATTCTTGCAGGCCAGATGGCTCGTTCTATTTCGGACACCTCGCTCCACTCTTGGCGCGAGCAACTACCAAGAAGGGATGACGCATACTCATCCAGATATGATTGCAGTGCAACGCATTCACTCGCTATCTGGCGAAGGGAGTGCGTCGTGTCTTCACATGTAGCAATCCCACTCAATACAGCTCTATACCATTGCCCTTCGATTCGTCGAAACCCGAGGTTCTGGAGGGATTCCTCAATGGCCCGAGAGATGAATGGGTCCGTAATCCGGATAACCCTCGCTTGAATGGCAATCGCTTCCCTCACCAAGAAGGTCGCCAAGAAGTCGGCCAAAGTGAGGCTAACGGATGACCCTGCAACCCTGATTACCTCGACAAGAGCGTAGCTCTCAGTCGATGCGTTCATGGAGCAGAGAAAGATTGGCTGTCCCGCCGCCGTCATCACAGTAAGAGATGTCTCAGCGGGCTGTGAGAGAATTCGTGCCAGTCTTTCCTTGAGAGAGGACCTCCTCTCGCCAGCTTCCGATAGCTGGAATGTCTCTACCAGTCGATCAAGTTCATTACCCTTCACACGGCGGATGTCCATCTGTGATCCCAGAAGTCGAGCTGGACGATACTCGTGCTCACAGACAGCCTCATTGATCGCGGAGATGAATGCAGAAGGCCTCTGTATTGATATGCCATACTGCTCGTAGATGGCTTCATCCAGCGCGAGAAGGCGCGGATCAAACGTCAGGAATGTGTCTGCTCCGCAGCAGACGCAGTACGCAAGCTGCCGCAAATCAGATTCATCACTCTGACGCATCTCTTCGGGGAAGAGCCTTCGCAGGCTCGTCCTCGCTTCGTTAAGCTCGTCAGGAGATGCTCGCAGCTCCCCAAAGCACCTCAATGCTGCCATTTCACGCATTCTCAGATTCTCGTCTTGACATCTGCCAATCTCATTGCGCAGTTCGGGAGCTACGCAGAAGGCGAAGCTGTTGGGTATCCACTCGGCAAGAAGCGCTTGCGATTCAACATTCTCGGATGTGTCTTCGTCATGGATTGCAAAGAACACACAAGCATCAATCACTACCACTACCTTGTCAAGCAGTTCAGCTTCTCTTGCTTGCGAGACTAGATCTGGATGCCCGTAATCAAGCCACCATACAGTGAGGGGCAAGCCTGCCCTGCCGTCTACTTCCCTCAGAGGATAGAATCCGAGCTTTGACCACAATGAATGAGCAGGGAAGTCCTGCCGACATTGAACACTCACACCGCTGCACGTAGCGGTTTCCTCTCTGAGGGAAGCAAGCAATTGCCTTGCTATTCCGCGATTGCGATACTCCTCCTCGACACAGAGATGGATTATGCGCACGCTGCCCGTTGGAGGCTTCCTGCTTCGATAGTAGAGCAAATAGCCAAGTAGATTCTCTTCGGGGTCAATTGCGCCAAGAATCTCCCCTCGATCTGCGTACTTCGTCAGTGCCTGTTCAGGGAAGAATCCAAGAGTCTTCTTGCTCTTGCGCCAAAGAGCCGCAATTCCCTCAAGAAGACGATCATGAGTCTGCACACGCACAACACGTATTTCGGATTTCACTGTGCTTAAACCTATCATATTTCTAGCCCATTATCCAGAGCTAGCCTCTAGTTTGAGAGCTCGGGTCAATCCACAACCGGGGAATCCCTCAATCCCTTAGTAGGGTTTCGGGGACACTATGCCAAATTACTACTAGCGTGCAACGAGTTACTCCTCGGGGTCAGACCCTGTATCGTGCATCACGGGGCTCAAGAGACACATGCTACAACCGCAGCGTTTGCATAACTCACGATGTCCAAGCGAGCGTCTCTTCTTCCCACTGCTAGATCGGGTCGACGGGCAGCCAGCCTTGATCGACTTGTTTTACCCCTTCTTCTCGACACTTGCCCACATCCGCTGTGAACAGGAGCAGTCCGCGGATTCGCGTTCGGTCGTACCCCGAGCGAACCACCCACTCTCCGTGGTGGTTGAACATCACATCACCGCCGTTGTCGATGAGGATCGCGTTATGCAGGTCGTTGGCAGCGGCGAGCTTTGCAGCATCAACCATCGTCACACCGACCCGTCCGCCAAGTCCGGCTAATCCAAGCCATCGAATCTCGGTATTTCCTTTCGTCATTCCGAGGATCGAGTGGTTGAACGTCCCTTTGTGATAACGGATGTAGAGTTTCTTCGCCTTTCGATCGATTCGGTACCAGCCACGTTCAGATGTTTTGCGGCTCGTCGAATAGGACTGGTCCTTGAGCGCACTGTCAACGGTGCCAATTCCGACCGCTCCACCGTAAGCTCGGCAATATGGATAGTCCGTTCTTTCATATGGCTTCAAGTTGACGTCGATGATCTCCCCAGCCAGCGCGCTCGAAACCCTTGCCTTGTCCAACTGGCGAACCTCTCCCTTCCCCTGCCACAACGTCTCCAGGCCAACATCGATTTCAAAGGGGGTTCCTTTCCCCCCAGAACAACGGATGAAGGGAAACTGGATGATATGCCGCAAGTCGTAGAACCACTCGTTTTCTGCCATGGTTGACAATCTCTTCGCGTCGATTGGTTTGCCGTTTCTCACCAGGCAGGGTCCCTGAATTACGCACGCTGTGCTTCGAGTGCGACCTTTTCCATCAACTTCTACGACGGGGTTACTCCGTGTATTCAATCCCAGAGAAGTCTTGCCGTGAAACCTTGCCTTGCCGTTCTTGCCAACCACGATGCCGGGCACTGTCTTGCCGAGATACGTATTGGCAACATCGATGTCGGTATAGGCGAGCCGACCGTCTGCATAGGCCACGAACCGGGGGTTCATAGTGATGTTGCCAGCCCCAGCGAACGCCACGGCCATCCGATCTTTGTGCCTCTCGTGGTAGCGAAGAACCTGATCGTGGGTCGACAATGTCTCGGCACGAATGTCCTCCGCCGTCTTAGCGACCTCTCCGGTCAGCGTATTCAAGTACTGGCCGGAGAACGGCCCATCCTTCATTTGCTCACGCACGATGTAGTGGCCACCGGTCTGCTCCTGCTGGAAAGTCACCGCAAGCCGCAGCTCCTGCGGCACCCGGTAGAGCACAATGCGCAGCGCACGATTTGGGTGATCCTTGCGAAACCGGCCATTAATGCCCCGTTGTTCAATTGCCATCTCGCCTCCGTTTGTCTGAACTACCCTGCTAATGAGAAGATACGCAGCGCAGTGTATAAGCTGATGTATCTATCTTACCGAAATCCTTACTCTGCGTGAAATAATAAGATTAACGCTTCTCGTCTCACCTCGAGGGCAGGCTTTGTATCGTGAAACTTGACGAGCACATACCCCAACCGCAGCGTTTGCATGATTCACGATCGCCAAGCGAGCGCCTCCCCTATCTTCGGGGTCATCTTCGGGGTCAGATCTTGCCTTTTGACATTCTGTGCGCCGGTGTCGCCATGATTAGGGGTCAGGCCTTTATATTTGAATCCTAATCTGCCGGATTGAGTTATTATGGCAAGGCCAAGTCTGGAGCATCTGGTCTCTG
>SPBW01000264.1 GCA_004525685.1 Candidatus Atribacteria bacterium | reverse complement strand
TGGCTGGCTTCAGTATTCGGCATTTTTCTCTTGCGTCAGTTCTTCCGCTCCATCCCCGACGAACTGCTCGATGCCGCGCGCATTGACGGGTGCTCGAGATTCCGCTTCTTGTGGCGCATCGTCGTGCCCTTGTCCAAGCCAGCCATCATGACCGTAGCATTGCTGAAGTTTCTCGGAAGCTGGAACTCGTTCCAGTGGGTGCTTTTGATGACCAATCGTGAATCGATGCGGACAGTCCCCGTCGGACTGACGGCGTTCAGTTCCGAAGTCGGAACGGCCTATGAGTTACTCATGGCCGCAGCAGTACTTGCGATCATCCCCGTGCTCGTCTTGTTCTTCTTCACGCAGAAGCAGTTCATCCAAGGTGTCGCGAGGACCGGAATTAAGTAGTTGAGGTTTTCAAAGAGGAAAGGCGCTCGACCAGATGGGCTGGTCGAGCCCCAGGTACACACGTAACAAGGAGGCAACACATGCTGCGAAAGGGAATCTTGCTCGGTCTGATCGGACTTATGCTAGCTGGCTTTGCAGTCTTTGCACAAGAACCCGTCACGATCGAATTCTGGCATTCCATGAGTTCCGGTCATCAGCCATATCTCGTGGCGCTGGTCGACGAGTTCATGGAAGAGTATCCGTACATCACCGTCAACCTGACCTATCAGGGCTCGTACGGCCCCACCGAAGACAAGGTCGAGGCATCCGTCGTCGCAGGCAACCCGCCAACGATGGTTCAACTCTACGAGAACGTCATTACCCCGCTCGTCGAGGTCCTCTATCCGATCGGGCCTCACATGACCCAGGCGGAGAAGGACGACATCCTCGACAACCTCGTCCCCAACAACACGTTCGACGGCGTCCTGGTATCCGTGCCGTTGAACAAGTCGATCATGGTCCTCTATTACCGCAGCGACCTGATCGACACCCCTCCGACGACGTGGGCGGAGTTCGCCACCATCGCAGCCGAGCTCACCGTGGATGTTGACGGCGACGGCGTCATCGACCGCTACGGCACCGGTCTGCGCCCGTACAACCCGGAGATGTACCTCAACTACCTCGTTCAGAACGGCGGATCGATCCTCAACGATGACTGGTCTGCAGTAACAATCGGAGATCAGGCAGGCGTGGAAGCGATGCAGTATGCTGAGAGTCTCGTGCCCTACTCCTACATCGCCGCCGGCTATTTGAGCGACGCGGTGGGCTACGACTTGTTGGCGATGTTCGTCGATACCTCGGCTGGCTACTACTACAACACTGGCGCCGCCAATGACAACGGGCTTGAACTGTCCGTCGTCCGCGTTCCCGTCGGCCCGGTCAACAACTTCTCGGCCATCCAGGGAACCAACCTCGTCGTCTTCGACATGGGACAGACCCAGGCTCAGAAGGACGCGGGCGTCTTGCTGGCGCGGTTCCTCATCCGTCCTGAGAACACGGTCACCTGGTCGATAAAAGGTGGGTACCTGCCGGTCGTCAAGTCCGCCTACGAGTCGCAGGTATGGGTCGACTTCCTCGTCGAAAACCCGGACTTCGCCGTGATGGCCGAGGCGATGGTCGATGGATTCGCTCAGATCCTCCACCCCAACTACGGCTCGATGCGTGGAGCCATCGGTAGCGCGTTTGAGGAAGTTCTCCTCGGCGCATCGACACCCGCCGATGCCATGGTGAACCTCGTGCTTGACCTGACAGACCTGCTCGACGAGTAACCCCAATACGAAATGGAGGTGCTGGTCTGCAAGGACCAGCCCTCCCTATTTGTTCTCGCAAAGAAGAGGAGAACGTGATGAAGCGAAGACTGCGCATCCCAGATCAGTGGAAGTACGCCCCTTTTTGGCTTGAGTCGGGGCAGGCTTATCTTTATCTGCTTCCCGCGTTCGCTATTCTTGCCGTCTTCACGTTCTATCCATTCTTCGCGGCATTCCGCCTCAGTCTGTACAAGTGGAGCGCCATTCACCCGCCTGGAACGTACGTAGGGCTGGCCAACTACACCCGAATCTTTGCGGACAGGTTCTTCTGGAACGCAGTATGGAACACGTTCTACTACGTTGGAGTCACCGTCCCCGTAACGTTATTCCTCGCGCTACTGGTCGCCAATCTGCTCAACAAGCCATTGCGGATGCGTACCTTTGCCCGCACATCATTCTTCTTGGCCTACATCACGCCGCTGGTGGCAGTGGCTATGGTGTGGAGCTGGATGTACAACTGGCGATACGGGCTACTCAACTACCTCCTCGGACTTATCGGAATCGATCTGGTCAACTGGCTGATGGACCCCAGGTTTGCCATGCTGGCAGTCATCATCATGAGTGTCTGGCGATTCGTTGGGTATCAAGCCATTATTCTTCTCGCCGGTCTTCAAAACATCGACAAGATGTACTACGATGCCGCCAAAGTCGATGGCGCATCGGGATTCCGTGTCTGGTGGAACGTGACGATCCCGCTCTTGACGCCGCAGATCTTCTTCGTCTTCATCATGTCGATGATCGGCTCGTTCAAGGTGTTCACCGAGATCTACGTGCTGTTCAGCGGACAACCCGGCCCATTGAAGAGCGCCGAAACCTTGGTCTACTACATCCTTCGGATCGGCCGTTTCGATGGCAACTTCCTCGGGCGCGCTGCGGCAGCATCGGTGTTCCTATTCGGTGTCATTTTCCTATTCACGTTGGTGCAGCTCTTTGTCACGCAGAAGAAGGTTCACTATCAATAGGCGGTGACTCATGCGGCACTCATTACCGCTGACAATTCTCGGGCTCTTGATCCTCACCGCCTTTGCTGCATCCAGTCAAACACCAGATGTTGCCTTTGCCACACGGGATGGCCATGTCCTGC
>SPBW01000135.1 GCA_004525685.1 Candidatus Atribacteria bacterium | reverse complement strand
CGCGGACAGAATAGCCACAGATTTCGAGCCAATGCGATCCACGAGTCGCCCGACGAAGAACATCAAGATGCCAGATAGCACCGTCGCTCCAGAATAAAGAGAAGAGACGAACGTGCGGCTCCAACCAAACTCGCTGACGAAGGAATTGAAGAACATGGCAAACGAGTCTGACTGCCCCGGCGTGGTGGAGAACATGGTGAACGCACCCAAGAACACGATCACCCAGCCGTAGAAGAAAGGCAGCTTGTCGATCCACGCGTAGCGATGGGAGATTGGATGATTGGGCTGTGTGCGCATCGGCCGATTATCGCGTACTCACGCGTATGAATCGATGACCGATAGATTCATCACATCCTCTCCCGCGAATGCTGATTCTTGCTCCTGATGCAACGACTAATTCTGAGCAAGGATCAGTGTGTGCCCACTATCGCCTTCGGGGATGAAGCGCGTCCAAAGCACATGGAGACCTGCATCTTGGAGCCAACGAATGTTGGTACTCTCATCGGCGTGACTCCATGCCATCTTGCCGCCCGCCACACTGAGATAGGCGTCATCCGTGCCGATCCACGCATCATGTCCGATCGTTGCGAGGAAGAAGCCACCCGGCTTGAGCCATCGGGCGATATTGGCGAATAGCTGCGGATGTTCTTCGAGTGGCATGTGGATGATGGCATAGAACGAAACAATGGCGTTAAACGATCCTGGAGAGAAGTCCATCTCGGTGATGTCACAACACAGGAATCGAGCCTTGGGAACCAACGTCTTGGCGCGCTCGATCTGAACTTGCGAGAAATCGACGGTCTTCAAAGCGGAATGCTTGACAAGTAGCTTGGTAGAGAGCCCGCGAAGAGCGTGTCATTCAGAATCCTCGAGAGTTGGCGTCTGCCCCATTTTGGACCATGTTGTCCTGCAAGATCGATTTCGCTTAGCATGAGCAATTGGGCAAGCTGGCTGAGGAGGTCGCGATGAAGCGATGGGTGTTGATGAGTGGGTTGGTGCTTGCTGTTGCGTGCTCGGCATTGGGTCAGTCAGCGTGTCCCGCGGGAGCCCTGGCCTCAGATAGCGAAGTCGTGACCGGCGTATTCGGGACAGTAGCAATCGAAGCCTGCGTGACGCGGGCAGATGGACAGGACACGTATACCTACCGATTGACGCACCTCGGCGGGGGTCCCGAGAATCCATGCGGATTGCTGATCTCTGGCATTGGGCTCATGGCTACCGTCTCGACGACAGCTCCAACCGGATGGACAGCTTCCACAACACTTTCCGACTGTGGAGCGTGGTGGACATGGTCTTCGAGTGTGCTCGGCTCAGCATCTGGAAGCTCCCTAATCGGCCGCACTCTCACGATGTCCGTGAGCCTAGAGGGGGAGACAGTTCCTACAGATGTGATTGCAGCCGTCTCTCTATGTGGGAAGGCCCCAATTCCGTTCCGCATTCTGGGTCCGTCCTCGTCAACGGCAACCACCGCTTTCGTAGGCGACGGGCAGCGCATAACCGTCCTAGGAAGTGCAGACACGCAGACGATCGTCGAGTGCGAGCCCTCATGGATTCGACACGGATTCACGGGAGCAAGTCTCGATCCAGATTCGGCTGTCTTCCACCTATTCGTCGATGGAACTGAGATCGCGCTCAATCGCCAAGTTCTTTGTGTTCCTTCGTATGAAGTCGGAGTCGAAACCACGGAGGTCTATTACTATTATCAGTTCCCTTCTGAGTACTTCAGTATTGGCGCGCACGTAGTCGCCGGCCTTTGGGAAGCAAGTGAGATTGCAGCTCCGCCGACCGGTTACGCGTATGAACGTACGATCACGTTGCTTGTCGAGGAATGCGCGCCTGAGCCCATTCCCCTCCCCGATCTTCGTGTCCAAATCGAGACGGGTGAGTGTGAGTGTGCTTGGACCCTAAAACAGGAGTATCTGTGCACAGGAACAATCAAGATCGCAGTGACCAATCTCGGCAAAGCGAGCGCGCCATCATGTGGCTTGATTGTCACTTCTGGCCAGGATCGTAGCCTGCTCAGCATTCCGGAGCTTGCGCCCAATGAAACCTACAGGCGAGATGTCGAGATCGTCCTCGATAGGATTACCTATGGGAAGGAACCCTGTCCTCGGACTGTAACAGCGACAGTGGACTTCGGTAGTCAAATCGAGGAGCTCGACGAGCAGAACAACTCAGTCGATTACGAGGTCTGCTGCCAGTAGGCCCCCATCATTCCTGGAATCTGAAACGCAACCCCAGTTCATTTGAACTGGGGTTGTGTCTTCAGTATTTCCGCTGAAGCAATCTGCCTTCAGGAGCACGGATCGAACAGATTCAGCAGGCGGCAATCTCGCGAATGACCGATAGCAGCCAGTCAACTTCGTCTCTCGTGTTGTAGTGATTGATGCCAATGCGCATCAGTCCACCCGATGCATCGAGATTGAGCCGCTGCGTCACGTAGATGGCGTAAAAGTGGCCGTACCAAGCGAAGATCGCCTCGTCGCCAAGCCTCCGCGCAATGTCGCCAGGAGCGTGCCCTTCCAGCGTGAACGCGACCACAGGCATTCGTTCATCGAAACGAGCAGGATCGGTGATGCCATAGATGCGCACACCAGCAATAGATTGCAGGCCTTCGATCAACTGCCCAGAAAGCTCCATTTCGTAGCGCTGAATGATTGTCATGCCAGCCACGATTTGTTCGCGGCGAGAGGCGTCGGATCCTACGTCACCGAATCGCTGCCCTACAGAGGCGATGTAGTTGATGGCTGCCGTCGCGCCAGCCATGCCCTCAAAATTGGGCGTACCCACTTGGAACTTGTCCGGCGGCGTATCGACAGCAGGAATGACCTTGTAGGCAGGAAGTTCGTCTAGCAGCTCGTAGCGTCCCCACAAGACGCCCATGTGCGGACCGAACAGCTTGTAGACCGAGCAAGAGAGGAAGTCGATGTCGAGCGCCTGAACATCGATCAGCGCATGCGGCGCGAATTGCACGGCATCGACGAACATCCACGCCCCACCCTCGTGTGCCCAGGTGGTGATCTTCGCAATGTCGTTGACTGTTCCCACGGCGTTGGATGCGGCACCGACAGCGACAACTTTCGTCTTGGGGCCGATGGCTGCGTGCAAGGCATCCATGTCTAGGGTGCAGTCCTGGGGATCAAAATCGATCATGCGAATGACGACGCCGCATTCTTCCAATGCCACCCACGGTGCGACGTTGGCATCATGATCCAATCGCGTCACGATGATTTCATCGCCAGGAGAAAGAACGCGCCCGATGGCACGACTGAGACTAAACGTGAGATCAGTCATGCTGGAGCCGAAGACAATCTCCTCGGGACGTCGTGCGTTAAGGAAGTCGGCCATCGCCGCCTGGGCGGCAGCCACCGTCTTGTCAGTACGACGCGAGAATTCGAATGCGCCGTGGGCGTTGCTGTTGGCCTCGGTGTAGTAGCGGGCAATGGCATCGATCACCGAACCATGCACCTGCGTTCCACCCGGCCCATCGAAGAAGGCAATCGGCCGACCATCCAGCGTCTGGCCTAATGCAGGGAATTCCCGGCGTAGCTCCATCACGTGATCATGTGTCAGTGACATCCCGTGTCCTCCCAAACCAATCATCTCTCGCAAAGCCGCAGGGTTGCCAAAGGAGACAGATCCCAAGTCACGGGGTAGTTCTTCACGAGCTCTGGCCTAGTTGTGTTGGCCGATACAGCAAGGTCTGCCGCGCAATCCTAAAGCGTAATCTAGATGCCAGTCTGAGTATTCCCAGAAATCCGGCTGATCTGAGAAGTGCCTAAGCTTTTCGAGCTGGCTGCTTGTCCTGTTTCTTCTTTGCATCTTTCGCCGACTTGGCATCCTTCTGCTTGCTCTGCTTGTCCTTGCCCTTCTTGCCCATCTTGTCACCCATGAGGAGACTCCTTTTTGGCGTAGGTAGTGTTCATTTGCCGCGATCGCGGCCCCCAGACTTGAAGCCCGAAGACGCCTTGCTTTATTCCCGAGCCTACAGGCTCGAATCAGGTGGAGTCAAGAACGAATGTCTCTTCCGACTGATTTCCGATGAAATGGTTGCTTATTAAGCTATTGGAATCCAGTTGCTTCACCTGTCGGATTGCAGGATCAGACCCCAAACCTTTCTGCCCCTGAGACAGGACCAAGACCGATTGAGGCTAGGGCCGACCCGCTGCTTCTTCAGACAACAAGGATGCTGGTCAGTGAGCTGTTGGACCCTGTGCGTAGATTGCGAAGCAGAACCTAGGCGGCGAACCTACGCTACGGCCCCGCAGATAGGAAGAGCGGCTTCATGACCAGGATTTGGCGAGGCATACCCGCGTACACGTCAATCGTGGTCACACCGTTGTTGATGACGAGTCCTGGATCCATTCGAACAAGGAAGCCCGTGAGCGACACGTACCCGCTCATGGCGTTAGGGGCGTAGGTGTGGGTGTAGTGCGACGGGATGATGGTTCTCGCGCCAATACTATCCATGAATGGCATCGCACGAGCCC
Source organism: Candidatus Atribacteria bacterium (assembly GCA_004525685.1). Lineage (GTDB taxonomy): Bacteria > Bipolaricaulota > Bipolaricaulia > UBA7950 > UBA9294 > SPBW01. The sequence goes on along the minus strand of SPBW01000135.1, from coordinate 1,187 downwards.
ATGGAATTACGTAGGGATCGACATTGAGAATCGCGACATCGGCATTCGACATATCGGCGACGATCACGGGATCGTCAACGACCGCCGAGTCGCCAAAGTGAACGATCTTCACACCATCGATCTCGATGACGAAGACCACGTTGGGCTGGGAAGACATCTTGCCTTCTTCGGCGTGGAAGCTGCCGTAGCCCGTGATCGTTGCCATGCCAATCTGCAATGTTCCCGGCGCATCCATGACGACGGCACCTTCGAAATCGGCCGAACCACTGTGATCCCAGTCTATATGGCTCACCAGGACTACATCAGCTGTTAGATCTCCTGGGAGCGCAGAGAGTGCGGAAGCGGAAACGCCGGGATGGTGCGGTACGGGTCGCAGACGATCTTTGTCCCATCAGGTGCAGTAATCAGAAAAGCGCAGTGTCCGAGGTACTGAAGCTCCACGGTAGAGCCTTGCACAGCGCCAACAGACAGCAACAATCCTGCAATGATGAGTAGTCCCAGTCTCCATCGTAGGCACATCTTCATGCCGGTCTCCTCTCCTGAATCCCACACCTTTTGCATCATTTTACTATGCGAGGTTGGATCATCCTACACGCCAGGATGAACGAGTTGGGGCCCATTCCCATTGCCAAGCACAAGAGCCGTCTCTGAGTCGCACAGGATGATTGAGGATTGTCCTTGCCTCATATGCGGAGCAGCAGTTCTCAAGCGCGCTGGCATCGGGACGCGCAAGGCCATGGGAAGACCAGGACAAGAGAAGCACGGAGGTCAGGTGTGCTTGACGAGTCGACCTGCTCGCTCTATCAGGAACTGCCCCATGTGCTGCTCTAGATCATACGGTCCTTGCCAAGAGCTCGCCGGATCATCGACAACGCTCCGGTGTGGTGCGCTTCATGATGGCTCAGATGAACAAGCACCGAGGCCTTGGTCTTGAAGTAGTTGGAGAGTGTGCATGGAGGGCCTTCTAGGTCCTCTTCACTGGCCGTTTCCAATACTCCTTCAAGTTGCGCATCCGGGCATCTAAGACAGCTCGACACGTTTCCACATTGGGATACACGCTGGCATCTTGGGGATCAGCGCCCATCCCAAACAGCTCAGCCCAACCCGCTTCGTACACTTGTCGTCCAGTCAACATTTCAAGGAATTCGGCACGTGATTGAGCCAAATGGCCGAGTGTCCAGATCGCG
>SPBW01000017.1 GCA_004525685.1 Candidatus Atribacteria bacterium | reverse complement strand
TCGTCTTGATGAGAACTGGAACGCTCGCTACCATGCGAACATGAATCTGGAGCGGATGTACCTCGTTACCAACGCAACCAAGCCTGGCGCCCTCAGGACGCTGGCTGATCTCAAGGTGTGGTGCCAAGTGCATCACATCGAAGCGATACCCGTCTCTCTGCCCATTTCAAGAGGCGATGAAAATGCGATCGTTCTCGCGCTAGGCGGAGATGGGACCGTGTTGCGAGCAGCCAATCTCTTCTCGGAAACGGCGATTCCGATCTTGGGTATCAATCTTGGGAGTCTTGGTTTTCTCACGCAGGCGACCATTCATGACCTGCCTGATGTCATGAACAAGCTGCTAGAGGATCAAGTCATGATCGAGGAGCGGATGCGACTTTCGTATCACGCAGCCGGTGTGCGAGGCACGGTATTGAACGATCTCGTCATTACGGGCGTGAAGGAATCGCCCTTCTGCGAAATCGAAATGTCTTGGGGCGATGGTGTGGTGTCGGCGTTCCCCGGAGACGGCCTGATCCTGGCGACAGCGACGGGCTCAACAGCGTACAGCCTGTCTGCAGGAGGCCCCGTCATCGTGCCGCCGGCTGCCTGTATCCTGGGCACGCCATTGGCTCCGCACAAGCTCGGCTTGCGACCCGTGATCTTCCCGCCTGATGAGGTCATCCGTGTCATGACGCGAACGCCTGTTCGTTTGTTTGCAGACGGGGACTACATCCTGGAACTTGCTGGCGACATGGAAATCACCGTGCGCCGAGCCGAAACTCCGACCTACCTCATTCGACTGGCTGATTCTGCGCCCTTCTTCCGCGTCTTGGACGAGAAGCTCAACTGGGCTGATAGCGGACGCCGGGGCGCAGAGACTGACGCACCTATCGATTGACTCGGCAATGTCCTCCCTTTCGCCACTTCGTGTCCGTCGGTATAATCGCGGGCGAACGCTGAAAACAAGGGGTGAGCGCGATGGAGATAAAAGGAACGTATCGCGTCAAGAGCGGTTTGGCTGAGATGCTCAAGGGTGGCGTCATCATGGACGTCACGACAGCCGAGCAAGCGAAGATCGCGGAAGCAGCTGGCGCCGTTGCCGTCATGGCCTTGGAGCGAGTTCCCGCGGACATCCGCGCGCAGGGCGGCGTCGCACGAATGGCTGACCCGAAGAAGGTTCAGGAGATCATGGCTGCGGTCACCATTCCGGTGATGGCCAAGGTGCGCATCGGACACTTCGCAGAAGCGCAGATTCTGCAGTCACTTGGTGTGGACTATATCGACGAATCTGAAGTCCTCACTCCAGCTGACCCGGACTATCACATCAACAAGTGGAGCTACACGGTGCCGTTTATCTGCGGTGCACGCAATCTTGGAGAGGCTTGCCGCCGTTTGGCCGAAGGGGCCGCCATGATTCGCACGAAGGGCGAACCAGGCACAGGTAATGTGATTGAGGCCGTACGACACATGCGGATGATGAACGAACAGATCCGCGCAGTGCTCGCCGCACCAGCAGAAGAACTGATGACGATGGCCAAGGATCTCGGAGCGCCGTATGAAATGCTGCTGGCGATTCGCGAGCATGGACGACTGCCTGTGGTCAATTTCGCTGCCGGAGGAATTGCCACGCCAGCTGATGCCGCGCTCATGATGCAACTTGGCTGCGATGGCATCTTCGTGGGAAGCGGCATCTTTAAGTCTGGGGATCCTGCTGTGCGCGCTCGTGCCATTGTTGAAGCGACGACCCACTTTGAGGACGCAGCGAAGGTCGCTTCGGTGTCTACGGGATTGGGCGAGGCCATGTCTGGCATTGCGATCGAGGAAATCCCAGCGCACGAAATGATGCAAACACGCGGACAGTAATGATCGTTGGAATCCTGGCTCTCCAAGGAGCCGTACGAGAGCATCGTACCAGTCTGGAGCGACTGGGGATCGAGTCGCGTATCGTGAAGACGATGGACGGGTTGCGCGGCCTTTCTGGACTCGTGCTTCCTGGCGGCGAATCGACGGCGATGGCGCTCCTCGCTGACAGCGACTTCTTGGGTCGACTGAAGGCACTTGCACGAAGCGGGTTCCCCATGTTTGGAACCTGTGCAGGCATGATCTTGCTGGCAACAGGCGTACAAGGACGAAGTGCTGGATACATCGAAGCCATTGACATCACCGTCTCCCGCAATGCATCGGGGCGGCAAGTCGATAGTTTTGAAACGCTTCTGGATATTGATGAGATAGGCAAAGACGTGCCTGCGGTGTTCATTCGGGCACCCTACATCACAGGCCACGGCTCGACAGTGAGGCCGATGGCCAGCCACGACGGCCATTGCGTGATGGCGCGGGAGGCGAACATCCTTGTGGCAAGCTTCCATCCTGAGTTGACGGAAGACACACGCGTTCACGAGTATTTCGTTGGAATGGTCAAAGAGACAATACCCTAAGGGAGGCATCGACCATGAAGAGAGTGGCAATCAATGGATTTGGGCGAATCGGGCGGGCGTTCTTCCGGCTGGCGTTTGGCAATCCAGAGATCGAGATCGTTGCGATCAACGATCCATTCTTCAAACTGGACATGGCCCGCTACTTGCTGATGAACGATTCGGTTTATGGCAGGTATGGCAAGACCGTTGAGGTGGCAGAGAAGGGACTCCTCGTCGATGGGAAAATGATCCAATTCCTGGCAGAACGTGAACCTGATCAGCTTCCGTGGGGCGACCTCAACATCGATCTCGTCATTGAGGCCACCGGCGTCTTTCGTGCCTACAGCGGACCCAAAGGAGCAAGCCGCCATATCCAGGCCGGAGCCAAGCGCGTGCTTCTGTCAGTCCCCAGCAAGGGCGAGGGCACGGAGAAGATTCCTCAGATCGTCTATGGCGTGAATCACCATCTCATTGCCGATCACGACGTTGTGTCTGCAGCATCTTGCACCACCAACTCTCTGGTCCCCGTGATGTATGTCTTGGAGAAGGAATTCGACATTGCGCACGCGTTCCTCTCGACCATTCATGGCTATACGGCAGATCAGCAATTGGTGGACGGTATGGGCAGTTCAATGACGCGCAGCCGCGCTGCGGCGATCAATATCGTTCCGACCACAACGGGCGCAGCCAGCGCGACAGAGAAGGTCATTCCTTCGCTTGCAGGCCGAATGGATGGCATTGCGTTTCGCGTGCCTGTCCCAACAGGATCAGTCAGTGACATTACGCTGGAAATGAACCAGCCGGTATCTGCAGAGGAAGTCAACGCAGCACTGACACGTTATGCTGTTGGCGAGCTCAAGGGCATCCTCAAGGTGTCAAGCGACCCGCTTGTTTCGACTGACATCATCGGGGAAACCCATCCGAGCATTGTCGACCTGACGCAGACGGCTGTTGTTGACGGGCGCATGCTCAAGGTGGTGGCGTTCTATGACAACGAATGGGGCTACACCAACCAACTGCTTCGCGTGGCGCTCAAGCTCTAGCATGAGGAATCTGGGACGGCGACTGCTGGAATCCGTAGCAGCTGCCGTGTTCCCGCCTCGGTGCGCGCTCTGTTCGCGGGCGTTGCCAACACTGGACATTGTTTGTATGCAGTGTGAGTCTCTATTACCTTCTTTCGAGGGACCGTGCTGCCAGCGATGCAATGAACCTGTCGACGATCCATCGATCGACCTATGTCAGCGTTGTGGCACTATGGATTACGAAGTGGATCGTATCCTATCGCTGGGCCCCTACCGCGGGGGATGGGGGCGCTTGATACGGGCATTCAAGTTTGATCGCGAAATGGCGATTGGGCGATGGTTGGGTTCGCGGCTGGCTGCGGCGTGTTTGGCTCAAAGCGAATTTCGACAGTTCGATGCGGTCACCTTCGTTCCGATGACGCGACAAGACAAGCGTAAACGCGGATTCAATCAAGCTGAAGTGCTGGCTCGCAGGATCGCGAAACGGCTGAATCTCCCCCTGAGTACGATGTTGGTCAAGACGCGCGAAACAGCACTACAGAGCAAGCTGTCTGCAGCGCAGCGCAGCACCAACTTGCGGGATGCCTTTCGACTGTTACCATCTGTGCAAGAACAGGTGCTTCTCGTTGACGACATCTACACGACGGGAGCGACTGTCGAGGAATGTGCTCGGACGCTGAAGCGAGGTGGAGCGAAATCCGTCGTCGTCGCCACGGTCGCTCGAGCTTAGGAGTAGCCATGCGCATATCGTCGGCCTGTCTGGGCCCATTGGGTACCAATTGCTATCTCATTGAGCTGGAAGAAGGTGCGCTCTTGGTCGATCCAGCAGAAGATTCGCCCCAACTTCGTGCCTTGATTGGTAATCGGTCGATTGATGTCGTCGTCCTCACGCATGGGCACTTCGATCATGTGGGAGGGGCTTGGATCTCGCCTGAGACGGACATTGCCATGCATCGTGATGATCTGAGGTTTGTTGACGAGTTCTTCCCTGACCACGGGCCCATCAAACGATTTGTAGACGACGGAGACGAGATTCTTCCGGGCGTTCAAGTGCTGCATCTACCGGGACATTCGCCAGGCAGCATCGCGCTGCGAATCGACGATTGTCTGTTTGTAGGAGACGTGTTGTTTGCCGATTCCATCGGTCGAACCGATCTGCCTGGAGGTTCGATGGACGTGATGGCTGACTCCATTCGACGACTCATGGCCCTGCCGGGCGATTTTGCTGTGTATCCAGGACATGGTGAGTCCACGACGCTTGCTTGCGAGCGGGATATCAACCCCTATGTTCGAATGCTGAGGTGATCCATGCCAGGCCAACGCGCTGATGTGAGGGAGATCAAGGCTCGGTTGGACATTGTATCCATCATCTCGCGCTATGTTACGCTGATCAAGTCTGGATCAGGCTTCAAGGGCAAGTGCCCCTTTCACAAGGACGATACGCCGTCGATGACCGTGAGTGCGGAAAAGGGGTTATGGCATTGTTTCGGATGCGGCGAAGGCGGCGATGCCATCGGCTTCTTCATGAAGATCGAACGGCTGACGTTCGTCGAGGCGGTCAGGCGGCTTGCTGAAGAAGTGGGCGTAGCCTTTGACTCAGGCGACGACGGAACGGGAGACGAACTGCGAACCATTATGGCAGAGGTTGCCAATGCCTTCTCCAGGAACCTGCGATCAGATGCAGGAGAGAAGGCACGCGAATACTTGATCGCTCGCGGTTATCCTGCATCGTGCTGGTTGACCTATGGCCTCGGCTATGCGCTTCCTGGATGGGATGCCATCAAGCGGTCTTTCTCCAAGCACGGCGAAGCGGTCTTGTTGAAGCTGGGATTGCTCGTGCAAGGCGACAAAGGGACCTACGATCGATTTCGAGATCGCACCATTTTTCCGATCCTGGATTTATCAGGAAGGCCGGTTGGGTTCGGAGGGCGCGCATTTGGGGATCAACAGCCGAAGTATCTGAACTCGTCTCAGACTCCCCTGTTTGACAAGGGACGATTGGTGTATGGCATCTCCTGGGCGAGAGAACGCATGTCGCTCACGCGAACGGCAGTCCTCGTGGAAGGATACACGGATGTGCTCTCCCTCCACCAAGCGGATATTCGGAATGCCGTCGGCAGTATGGGAACCTCGTTGACGCAAGGGCAAGCCGAGCTGTTGAAGCGATTCGTGGATGAAGTCATCATCGCCTATGATCAAGATGCTGCGGGAAGTGCGGCATCCCTACGGAGCATGCAGATCCTTCGCAACTTCGGACTGGACGTCCGGGTCGCCCAGCTGCCTGCAGGCGAGGATCCTGATGGGTTTGTTCGGAAACACGGCTCTGAGGCGATGCAACAAGTACTCAACGCCGCGCTTCCTTTTCACGAGTTCTTCATCGAATCCCTCAAGGCGAGGCACGATGTGGCGACGATTCATGGAAAGGAGCGGTTGCTGGAAGACGCGCGCGAGTTCTATGGTGCCATCCGAAGCTCTGCCCTTCGAGAAGAGATCGAGCGCCAGATCGCCCGCTTGGTCAATCTGTCCATCGAGTCTGTGCGACGAGAATTGCCGCGCCGTCCTTCCCCGCAGAAGGAAGAAGGCGTCGCTCACGAGCTTGCCGAGCATTGGGGTGTGGAAGAGCACCTTCTTGCCCTCGTGCTGCGAGGAGAGATCTCTTGGGAGTCGATATCTTCTCACATTGGCATCGACGACTTCTCGGAACTGAACAGACCCATTGCCCAACACCTTGCCACAGGAATCATCGACTTGTCAGACTTGATGGGGGAACTGGACGAAGAGGGGGCGCGTCGTGCAAGCTTCTACGCACTAGCTCCTCTGGAAATCGATGTGAAACAGACGATCGAGGACGCCAAGCGCTGGATGGGGCGGCTGCCAGCCATTGAGAAGCGGCTTGCTGTCATTGATTCAGAGATCACATCGAGCGGCGAAGTGGAGGATTGGAAACGCTGGGACGAGTTGATGAAGGAGAAACAGGAGCTGCGCGTAGCCTGGGAACGTGCGCGGAAGGGGATCCATGAGCAGCAAGACGAAGAAACAAGACCCGAAAGCGAAACCTCATAAGAAAGAGAGCGTCCCCGAGATTCTAGCTGAAGAACAGATGGATCCAGTGACAGCGGAGGCTGTGAGCCAGAAGAGCGAGCAGGCTGAGGATTCCGACGAAGAGACGCTGGATGTCTTGGATGATGACGATCTTACGGATCCTGAGGATTTGCTAGAGGATGACTCGGACGACGATGACGAGGAATCCGAAGAGGAAGCCAAACCTGAGTCACGCGTTGTCACCCGAGCTCGGCAAGATTGGATCAACGGCAAGGCCAGCGCCCGCAGAGAGGATCCTGTCAAGACCTACTTGCGCGAGATCGGAAAGGTTCCTCTTCTGACCAAAGAAGGCGAGGTCGAGCTTGCCAAGGCGATGGAAATTGGCGCGTATGCCGAGTTATCGATTGCCGTCATTGTCGGCAAAGTAGCTGCAACCAAGCTGAAGAAGGATAAGAGCCTGTCTGTGGTCGAGAAGCCCCAGTGCGAAGAGCTTGTTGAGAAGGGACATGCAGCGGCAGAACTTATGATCTCCTCAGCCTTTGAAGAGAAACTGGGTGACGAGCTTCCCAGGACATCGGATCGCGACGAATTGGAGACGCTGGTAACGCTGGGGACTGCAGCTCGCGACCGGCTCACGATCTCCAATCTGCGTCTGGTCGTATCCATTGCCAAGCGCTATATGAATCGAGGATTGTCATTCTTGGATCTGATCCAAGAAGGCAATATGGGATTGATGAAGGCAGTCGAGAAGTTTGACTACATGCGCGGGTACAAGTTTTCTACCTACGCCACCTGGTGGATTCGCCAGGCGATCACACGTGCGATTGCCGATCAGTCACGCACGATCCGTGTTCCCGTTCACATGATCGAAACCGTTCGCGAGCTGAACCGCGTGAAGCGAGAGTACATTCAATCGCATGGCTCTGCACCGACGTTGGAGGATTTGTCCGTGTTGACCGGGATGTCGATCGACAAGATCAAGAAAGTCGAGTCTGTTTCCCAATACACAGCATCTCTGGAGAGGCCGTTTGGCGAAGAGGATGAAGACACGCTGGGTGATTTCATCGAAGATCCTGCATCCCCGTCTCCGACCAAAGAGACATTCCGGATGTTTCTCAAGGAGCAGCTGTCGCGCGCATTGGATCAGCTAGACGAACGAGAGCGGGAGATTCTCAAGCTTCGCTATGGACTCGAGGACGGGCACCCACGCACGCTCAAAGACGTCTCGTTGAAGTTCAACATCACGCGGGAACGTGTCAGGCAGATTGAGATCAAGGCAATCGAGAAGCTGAAACACCCTTCACGCAGAGCAGAATTGAAACGATTCCGAGAACTCCTCTTGGCAGAGGACTAGTGCGATGGGCTCTTGCAAAGCCCGTCAGCCGGTGATCGTTGTTCTGGGTTCGACAGCGTCGGGGAAAACGGCAGTCGCGCTTGAGTTGGCGCGCCAATTGAACGGCGAGATCATCTCTGCGGACTCACGCGCCTTCTTCACGGGACTCGATATTGTCACAGACAAGCCAACGCGTGAGCAGCGACGAGACGTCCCCCATCATCTGATCGACTGTGTGCCGATTGATGGCGAGTATGATGCGATGGCGTTTCGCAGCGACGTCGTACGTTTGCTTCCACAGATTCGGCAACGCGGACATCAGCCCCTGATCGCAGGCGGCGGCACCCTCTATCTGGCCGCACTTCTCCGCGGAATCTTCGAGGGAACGGCTAAGGACGATCAGCTTCGCGAAGCCATGCAGGCGCGGGCGATTGACGACCTGTTCGGGGAACTCGAGGCCGTGGATCCTCAAGCTGCCGAAAGGATTCATCGCAATGATCGGTTGAGGATCACCAGGGCGCTGGAAGTCTACCACACAACAGGAAGAACCATGAGTCAGTGGCAGGCCGAAGCTGTCTCGTTGCCTGAGGATTTTCATGTGATTGGTCTGCTTCGCGAGCGCACGGCGCATCGGATGCTGATCGAAGCGCGCGTGCGCGAGATGCTGGCACGCGGCGTCATTGGAGAGATCGATCAGCTGAGGGCGAACGGGCTAACTGAGAAATCACAGGCCTATCGGACGATTGGCGTGCCTGAAGCCTTTGCGGTGCTCGAGAGATCGATGTCTCCAGAAGAGTATGTTCGCCGGGTATCTGACAGAACTTGGCAACTCGCCAGACGTCAAATGGCGTGGTTCCGCAATGACAAGGCCGTGCATTGGGTCGATGCCACGTGCCGTACCCTAGATAACGTGATCGAGCAGATCCTGTTGGAGCTGCCTCCTGGACTGCTTCGGGGCGAGGAATGATCAACAAGGGTGGCTTGATTCTCAGCGCAAGTCAGCAACGCGCGCTCGATGATGCGTCTGTGCAAGCGGGTACATCCGCTCGCAAACTGATGGAGTCTGCTGGAAGCCATGCCGCAGAGTGGATGCTCGACCGTCTGCCTCCCCCCCGAATGGCCATCGTGCTCGCCGGACCAGGAGGCAATGGTGGCGACGGCCTCGTAGTAGCGCGTATCTTGTTGCAGGCAGGCATCAAGGTAGAGGTCTTCATATTGCGCGAGATGGTGCAGTGCTCACGGCTCGTACGCATCATGGCAGAAGAATTCATCAAGGCGGGGGGCACGATCCATCAGCTTGGCGCAGAGATGTTCCTGCTACGTCGTATTCTCGGTGATGCGGATTGCATCATCGATGGCCTGTTTGGAAGTGGGCTTACGCGTCCCTTGATTGACGAAGATGCCGACATCATCACCATGATGAATGATGTCGCCGTTCCCATCATCAGCCTTGATGTGCCCTCAGGCCTGCTCTCTGACTCAGGGAGTCTCCCAGAGCCTGCGGTGCGTGCGGAGTTCACATTGGCGATGGCGTTCTATAAGCCAGTCCACTGGCTGTATCCCGCTGCCGAGCTATGTGGTGAGGTTCAATGCGTGAGCGTCGACTATCCTCGGCATCTGCTAGATGCCCTCGTGCCGATGGCGCATGTTGCCAGCACGCAGGAGATTCGCGCGATGTTGCCAGTACGGCAGCCCGCAGGACACAAGGGCTCGTTTGGCCGCGTGCTCATCGTCGCAGGATCCCAAGGAATGACCGGTGCGGCCATCCTATGTGCGCGGGGCGCGCTACGAGCGGGCGCTGGATTGGTGAGCGTGGCATTGCCCGAAACCATCGCCCCTGTCATCCAGGCAGCTGTGCCTGAAGTCATCACTGTGCCCCTTCCCGATTGTGATGGGCGCTTGACCGATCCCGACATCCTTGATCACCTTCATGATCCGCTCGCACAAGCCGATGTGCTGGCAATCGGACCTGGGCTTTCACGGGACCTAAAGACTGCGGAGTTGGTAAGACGCATCATTGGAGGATTCGCGGGCTACCAGGTGATCGATGCGGATGCCATCCATGCCATCGCAGATCGGCCTGAGCTTCTCGCTTCGATTTCTGACAGAGCCGTCTTGACGCCGCATCCTGGCGAGTTTGCTGCCCTGATTGGATCAACAGCACGAGAGGTGGATACGAATCGATTGGACGCTATCGCTTCGTTCCTCTCGCTGTATTCACTCACCGTCGTACTCAAGGGGCGTCCGACAGTCATCGGGCTGCCGAAGGGCCCGCTGGTTGTGAATCCCACGGGAAATACTGGACTGGCAACCGGAGGATCGGGCGACGTGCTCACGGGGCTGATGGCGGGTCTCCTAGCTGGCGGCAGTTCGATCGCCGATGCGGCCATTGCTGGCCCATTCATTCACGGATTGGCTGCCGATCATTGGGCCGCTTCGTTCTCTGAACGCTCCCTCACGCCATCTGATTTGATTGAGATGCTTCCGCGCCTATTGAAGGAGCTGGAATCATGAAATGGATCGACAGTCACGCTCACCTGGATGATCGTGCTTTCGAACGCGATCGAGCGGCCGTGATCACGCGCTGCGCGGATGCAGCGATGGGCATTCTCACTATCGGCTCGTCGCTTCACTCAAGTCAGGCTGCCGTCAGTCTTGCCAGGCGATATCACGACATGTGGGCCACTGTTGGTGTGCATCCACACAATGCGACGTCACTGGATGGGGCCGCTCTCAAGGATCTGAAAACACTGGCTCAGGACAAGCTTGTCGTAGGCATCGGCGAGATTGGATTGGACTACTACCGTGATCTGTCACCCCGCGATCGGCAACGCAGCGTCTTCGCGCGGCAGCTCGATCTGGCAACAGAGTTGGGATTGCCGATCTGCCTGCATAATCGGGAGTCGACAGACGACTTCGTTGCCATTCTCAGAGACGCAGGCGCGCAGCACCGTGGTGTCGTTCACTCGTTCCTTGGCGATGAAGCGCTCGCCGTGCAATTCCTCGAACTGGGGTTGCATTTGGGTGTCGGCGGACCGCTCACGTATCCGAAGAATGAGACGTTGCGAGCGGCTATCAAACACGTCCCTCTCGATCGGATTCTGCTGGAAACCGATTGTCCGTATCTCACGCCGGTTCCCTATCGGGGACGCCGCAACGAGCCCATCTATGTATCGTACGTCGCAGAAGAGATCGCCCAGCTCAAGGGATTGTCAGTCGATGACGTCGCCCAACAGACGACCGTCAATGCGATGCGCCTATTTGAATTGGATGGGTGACACTTCAGTCATTCGAGTGAGCCAAGGGATGCTACGTCGCGTCAATACGATCGAGATACTCCCACAGTTCAACGAGAGGCGGCGGCGGGGTATCGGGGAAGCTCTGGACGAATCGATCGCCTAGTTGTGTGCCAATCACATCGCCGTATTCGTTGAAGTTGTAGAATCGGCCATCTGAGAGGGGCGCTTGAATCTCATTGAGACCGTCACCGTCCAAATCCACTAGATTGAAATCCGCGCACTTGGCTCGCATCGTCTCGGGGTCGATATTGACGATGACCCATGTCCACAGTTCATGTGATGGCTCAAGTGCATCCAGACGTCCAGACGATCCCGTGTAGGGCGGCGCTTGGCCGCTGATGTCTAGACCTCGGAACGCAAACAGGGTCTGAGGGTTCCAATACGTGTGCTTGAGCGCGTTGTTGCTGGCACTGACAATGACGAAAACGTCGTCCGAACTGCCCACCTTGCCAGTGACGATGGTGCGAATGTAGCCGGGATGCCAGAACTCGGCCAGGATCTCCCCTGCCATCGAGAAGACAATGAGCTTACACGGGTAGAAGTGGTCGTGAACGAAGACGACGAGAAGCTCGGTACGGCCATCCTGATCGAGATCGCCTGTGTAGATGCGGTCAGCCAAGAAGCCGTTGTATGACTCGGTTTCCGTCGAGTAGATGCATTCGCCATCGGGTATGGAATAGGACCAAAGCGAATCTCCCTTTGAATCGAGCAGGCAAATGGCGCCGTTGATCCCCTCATGACAGAGTGTTCCAATGGCCACGCGATCCAGCGCACCATCAACAGTCGATGCAAGGGCAAGAGAGCTGCGAATGGGGGTATCGAAGGTTCGGCTCCATGAGGGTTTCAGGGTGAGTGTCTGCGCGTTGGTCGCGGTGACCATGCCCCCATCCTCAGGCACATCGATGGCTTCCAAGGTAAACGAGTTAGCAGAGTAGATGGCAAAGCCAGCGAATGACAGTACCACAGCAAGCAGGGAAGAGATCAATGCACTGCTCACAGTGGTCCGATAGCGGCGACGAAGCTTGCGTAGCTCCAAGAAGCTATCTTGAGATAGCGGCACCGCGACGGCAGTTGCGGGCCCTCCGCTTTGTATCATTCCTTGGCAGACAGCCACCAGCTGGCCTGATACGAGCAGGGGACTTCCGCTGTCGCCCGCTGCAACCTCGATATCGGTAATCACGGATCGTCCGTCGCCGCGTTCTCGAACATCGATGATTGTGCCCGTGCTGTTGGGGCGAGATTCCAGATGCTGCAGCGAGATCGACTGACCCGGACGCAGATCGACGTTTCTCCTGGGCAGGTGCGCGGACGCAAGCTCTCGCGATCGCTGCTTTCGGAACTGGAGGACGGAAAGATGATCGCGCTGTAATGCGGGTGTGGGAAGAACCTTGGCATCCTCGTAGACGATGCCATTGACAGAGATCGACTGCGACTGCCCGTCGTTGATGAGTTCGATCAAGTGGCTGGGAACAAGAAGCGTAAACGGACGGCGCGCAATGACGATGCCAATGCCCGAATCCTGACAATCCGCTGCCAGTATTGTCATGCGAGCAACGGACAGTGCTTTGTCAGGGCTGGCTTTGCGCCTGAACATGGATCACCTCAGGAATTCCATCGAAGGCTTTTCCCCAGTGCCTCGAGGGCGTCCGCGAGGGTACGGCGCTGTTTTGGATTCTTCGCGCTTGCTCGTAGCGATTGCATCGCCTGATCCAGAAGTGCGCTTGACGCATCAGGTTCTGTTTCGACGCGCGCTACACTGAGAGGATGATTCGTCCGCTTAGACGTGGGGATTCCATCGATTCGCCGTCGTAGCCGATTTTCGCGCTCAGTACGGGCGAGATCCCACAACGTGTCCTCGCTGACCTGCAGACATGAGGCCAAAGCCGTGACGATAGCGTGAGGAGGAGCTGGCTTGCGTCCGCTCTCGAGAGCCGAGATGTACGTGTTGGAGACTCCGGTGTGATTGGCGACCTGCCATTGTGTCAGGCCCTGCTCTTGACGTAGATCCCTGATTCTCTCGCCGAATGTCGCCATGCGATTCTCCTTGTATCTCGTATCGATACGCCAGAGTATAGTCAGATATTGCAGAGTCGTCTATGTACCGAGTTGCTTGGACACGCCCAAGATTCTGGATTTTTCAAGCAGAATATACCACAATGGTCAACTGAGAAGTGGCGCACTCCGTGTGTGTAGAGAAGTCGGGAAATCAGGAGACCTCTGGGCCGATTGCGTTGGTGTGACATGCTTCATGCTTCAATCAGAGGTCTCCTCCTCCTTGTTGACTAGCAGACTTCTTGAGAACGTGCCAGAACGCTTCCTGATCACCATCAAGAACCAGCACATCGACTGTGCACTTCCTTTCGAACGAGCCCGTTGTTTGATATGATCCGGCAACTTCAGTGGGCCTGATGCCCACTCATGGAAGTAGGAGATGATGATGGACTTCGACAGCAGACTGGCTAGCCTTCTCAAGCAACCTTCGATCGTGAAGAATCCTGAGCGTGGACGATTGATTCGGGATGCCGTTGAAACACGAGAGGCGATTGTGAGCGAGGGCGGTGCGCTGGCAACATGGACCCGTACTGAGTCAACAGGACGTAGCCCTCAGGACACACTCACGGTGAAGCGTCTGGAAAGCTCGGGAACCATCGATTGGGATTCGCCGAACAACATCCCTATGGATGAGGTAACATTCGACATGGTGCTAGAAGATGCATTGGCTGTCCTCAGCGAGAAATCCCGCGTCTATGAGCTGGACCGAGTGATTGGAGCCGATGCAGCGTATGCTCTCCCCGTCAAGTTTGTGTCGTATCGCGCTGTGACGTCCCTGTTCGTTGACAACATGTTCAGATCCGTACCTTCTGATCTGGATAAGTCTGTGTTTGCGAGCCGTCCCTTCACGTTGCTTGCTCTGCCCTACGACAAGCTTGACCCTGCGCGCTATGAGGGTCGATTGCGCATCGATCCGAAGACGAAAAAGACCTCGACAATGGTCATTGCGATGGATCTTGATCGCCGTATCGGCATCGTGTATGGATCGGCCTACTGCGGGTCTGCCAAAAAGCTCATGTTCTCCGTGATGAACTACCTGCTTCCTGCCGAAGGCATCCTGCCGTTGCACTGCTCCGCCAACGAAGGGCCAGGAGGAGATATCGCCCTACTATTGGGGCTGTCAGGTACGGGCAAGACAACGCTGTCTGCTGATCCAAGACGCGCTCTGCTTGGGGATGATGAGCATGGTTGGTCTGACCATGGGATCGCCAACTTCGAGAATGGCTGCTATGCGAAACTGATCGATCTGGATGCCAAGAAAGAACCCGAGATCTTCCATGCCATCATGCATCAGGACGATTTCGAGAACCACGGCGCGATCGTTGAGAACGCCATGGTCTATCCCGATGGAACGTTCGATTTGACAGATGATCGGCTGACCCCGAATTCTAGAGGGTCATATCCGCTGGCTTATCTTTCGAACATCAAGCCTTCTTCTGTGGGCGACCATCCCTCGATCATTCTCTTTCTTACTGCTGACGCCAACGGCGTGTTGCCTCCCATTTCTCGTCTGACCAAGGAACAGGCCATGCTTTGGTTCCTCATGGGGTACACGAGCAAACTGGCAGGGACCGAGACGGGAATTCTTGAACCTAAAACGACGTTCTCTCGTTTCTTTGGCGAGCCGTTCATGCCTCGAAACCCTGACGTATATGCTCGTATGTTGGGCGAGAAGCTTGATGCCCATGGAACAGACGTGTATCTCGTCAACACAGGATGGGTTGGAGGTCCGTACGGCGTGGCTGGACGCGTAGACATTGATCTGACCCGCGCCATGGTCCATGCAGCGCTCTCTGGCGAGCTTCGAACCGTTGACTATGACATGGACACGATGTTCCATGTGTCCATCCCAAGGACATGTCCTGGCGTACCCACGGAATTGCTCGATCCCCGCAAGTCGTGGAGTGATCCAGTGGCCTATGACGCCCGCGCGAAGAAACTGGCATCTGAGTTCGCTGCGCACTTCGACAAAGCCTATGGCAACAAGGGAATTGATGCGGCTGTTGTCGATCAGTGCCCTGGCAAGTGATTCGTTTGCGAATCACTTGCTTGGAGTTCTCTGCGAGTGCAGAGAACTCTGATGGCATGCAACTTCTGATTCAGAAACGAATCATCTGTAAACGGATCAAGATGAAGGGCCTTCCTCTGGGGGGGGAGGGGAACTCCTCTCTCTTGCAGCCCCACCGCGACGTTCTCTAGATTAGCTGTCGAGTACTTCGGGCGCGGCTGAGATGGCTCCTTCTTCTTCGGTCCATTCAGGAGCCGTCTGCGTACAGAATGCGCGCGCGATAGCGATGGCGCGCGATATCTTCTCAGGATTCAGGACGATCCTCCCCGATGCTCGTTGAAGCCAAGGGCAATTGTCCACGGCTCGGCTGGCATGATCATCGCGAGCGACAATGGTACGCAGAACGGCCACCCCATCGCGCAGTGCAACGCGTTCCAGATGGATCTTCTCGCCCCATAAGAGTAGTAGAGTCAAGGCCAGCACTGCGTTGCTAACCGACGTGCGTCCACGCTGCGCAGTCTGGTGTTTGAACGCCTCCCAGTAGTGCTTGTTCAAGAAGATGTAGGGAGCGATCATTCGAGGATGGCAAGCAGATAGAAGATCCTGAGGATCGACGTCCAAGTCGCCAGCCAGTGAAAGAATCGCCGAGCGCTCTTCCTCGGGTATCCAATCAATCCCACGATCCTTCCTGCCGGCACTGATTCCCAAGACCGTCTCTACGTCAGCTCCTTGAATGGCCTGAAACGCAGCCTGCCAAATCTTCGGATCATCTGACTCCGCAATCACGATGTTGTCTGCTTGAAGAATCAACTTGAGTTGCGCCTTAATACCCATAGATCACTCCTAAAAGACCTTTCGTCAGGGCGCATAGTACAACACGCGACATCACTTCGTCAAATCTAGAGGGCAAAGTTGAGCTTCTTGTTAAGGACGCAAGGTTGACAAGGTGGCATCATGTGGTTAGTATGGAGCACTATATATCCATTAGGGTGTCCTCAAGGAGAAGCCATGCCTCATCAGGTCAATCGTCATCTGAGAGAGAGCGGAGTCGAACACAGCTTCCGGCTCCAGGCAATTCATAACACCGTGAGCGCCGCATGTCTTCAGTACAGAAGGACATCGAGCCATCGGAGCGCACTGGACTTTCAGATTGCACTGCACATGAGGCTCGCACGAAGTGCAGATGTAGCCGCTGTTGTCTTGGTCTCTTCTGGCAAGTCGAAGAGAGCCGAATCGGATTCACGCGAATCCATCCGCCAACAGGACTTACCTCGATTGTCATTGGCAATGCGGCTAGCGCATGCCTTGATCGAACAGCTCTTGTTCTCTTCCCGTCCTTCACGTCAGATGGAGGTGCGTTGGACCCTAAGGGTCTTCATCGTTTCATTCACGCTGTCATGCGCATTCCAATGGCGGCATCCCATCAAACAGGCGCACTGAAGCCGCCTTTCTCCTGGACGAGAGCCCTGTCTTCGTAGGACTCAATCGCTGCATCCTGCAGGGTTCACAGATGGGTTGGATGGGCTCGATGGTGAAGCCCGATTGCGTAACGGGGTGCCCTCAATGAACGGGTGGCTTCATGGGTAATATCGAACTTCGTCTCCGGGCCACATCCCATGATGTGCATGTCCGGACAAGCGGGGAAGCGTCTCTGATAAACGTTGACATCGTAACAGTGTGATGTTATACTGCTGCGATTCATGCACCTCACCATCTTCATGCTGAGGGTACTGAGGTGTCCGCTATACCAAGAATACAATGCCGTGGATTTGATGCTACAAATTGCATCAAAGGTAGCGCACGACAAGCGAGACGCACACTGAGTTGTACAGGAGCAGGATCAAACCGAAAGCGGCCTGCTGAGCAACAGGAACAATGCGTCGTTCCAGAAGGAGGCTCAAATGGGAGATGAGCATCTGATCTCTAAGAAAGAAGTTCTCGAGCAGATGGGGATTTCTTATGGCCAGCTTTATCGATGGAAACGAAAAGGCCTGATTCCTGAAGCTTGGTTCGTTCGTCGATCAACGTTCACTGGCCAGGAGACATTCTTCCCCAAAGATAAGATCGTCGAACGTATTGGACGTATCAAGGACATGAAGGGTGAACATGCCCTCGATGATCTTGCTGAAGTCATCTCAGAGCGCGTGAATGCCAAGGTCAACGTCGCATTTGGGAAGCTGAGAGACATGGGATGGTTCGATGAGGATCTTGCTCGATCTTCTGGAATCAGCGAAGGCGAGGCCGGTACGCTGTCTCTTCGAGATGCCCTGCGACTGGGCGTGCTGAAGAAACTGCGCCGATCAGCTCGTAGCGAAGAGATCGAATTGGCCAGTCGCACACTGGATCAAGCCATCGCGAAGTCAGGCGGCGACTTGGCCGGCGTTGAAGGCAAGACGCTTCACCTTCTTCGCAAGCAGCTCTCTGGGGGCGGCATTTCCGCTGAGATCAGTGTGATCGTTGTCGCGCTTGATGAATTGATCGTGGATCCGGAAATGCGGTGGATCGAATCCGTCGACCTAGCAGCGATGCTACAACAGGTTAAGCTGGATCTTGCCAAGTACAGCAGGTTTGAAGAATCAGCTCAGAAATCATCGGAAGACCGAGTGGATGGGAGGGAAGAGCATGAATGAAGAACGAAAATCAGTGAGCGTTTCCGGGGCAGGCAACATTGCCGGAGGCTCCTACTCCCGAGTTTCCATCTCAGGCGCGGGCAAGGTCAATGGAGACCTGTACGCCGAAGAATTGAAAATGTCGGGCGCGGGTCGTGTCAACGGCCGCTGTGAGGTTGTTCATCTCACCGTGTCTGGAACTGGAAAATTCGAGGGTGCCGTTATCGCAGACGAGATGAAGGTAAGCGGCGTCGCCAGGGTAGACGGTCCAGTGAAGGTCAAAGAACTGAAGTGCTCAGGAACCTTCCGCGCGTCAGAAAACGTTTCTTGTGAGTACGTCAAGGTCAGCGGACAGCTGCATGTCGGGGGGGATTTGGAGTCGGAAATCTTCCGAGCCAGTGGCGGCTTCGATGTTCACGGCCTGTTGTCTGCCGATCGCATTGAGATTCATCCAGGCGGTCGGTGTCGTGCGCAAGAGATTGGAGGCGCACGCATTGATATACGCCGCTATGGATCGAAGGATCACGCCAATCTGCTCGACTCTCTCCTGCGGGCCCTAAGCAGCGCCTGGGGAGGCGAAGTGCAGGCGGACCTGATCGAGGGCGATGAGATCTACCTTGAAAATACTCGCGCAGACGTCGTGCGTGGCAAGCAGATTCAGATTGGCCCCAACTGCAAGATCAAGCTGATCGAATACTCTGAATCGCTCAAAGTCCACGAAGATTCGGACGTTGAGAAACAGACGAAGATCTGAACCTTGATCGACCCCAAGACGAGCCAGCGTATCCACACAAGCAGTGTGTGGGGCGCGCAGTCGTACTTCTAGGCCTCACAGATTTTCTAGCGGAACGCTGGCTCGTTCTTGGGGTTTCTTTGTGCTTGGTTTCTGTGCCGCCGCACCTGCCAAAGCCGCAGGAGGCCTGCAGATATGACCAAGCAATGGGCACTTAGGAACGTGAAGCGCACATGAACATGTCTAGGCAGTGGGCGGCTTCATTCTTCACGATTTGGACGGGGCAGCAATTGTCCATTGCTGGAAGTCGTGCGGCGCAGTTCGCCTTGGTATGGTGGCTGACGCTTGAAACGGGATCGGCATCTGTGCTGGCGACGGCTTCTCTGGTGGCTCTGGCGCCTCAGATTCTCCTAGGTCCGTTCGTCGGCACTCTGATTGACCGATGGAACCGCCGCATGATCATGATTGTGGCCGACCTGTTTATAGCACTGGTAGGACTCTGGTTGGCCTATCTCTTTTGGTCAGGAATGATGGAGATCTGGCACGTTTATGTCGTGATGCTGGCTCGATCTTTGGGCGGGACCTTCCATTGGCCAGCCATGGCCGCCTCTACGACGCTAATGGTGCCTGAGAAGCATTACACACGGATCAGCGGGCTCAATCAGACGATCAATGGACTCATGAGCTTGCTCGGCCCTCCGTTGGGTGCCCTGCTCCTTTCTCTCATGCCGCTGCACGGCGTGATGCTGTTCGATGTAGCCACGGCCGCGTTCGCCGTCTTACCGCTGCTGTTTGTGGCTGTCCCGCAGCCCAACCAAGAACATGTTGCCGCGATCAAAACACGCTCATTTCTCAGCAATGCTCGCGAGGGGTTGCGGTTTGTGCTCCATTGGCCGGGGATGCTGGTTCTTCTGGCCGGCGCTTCCATCCTGAAGATTGTGTTGATGCCAGCACTCTCACTTCTGTCCCTGCTTGTCAAGAATCACTTCGGAGGAGACGCCGCAGAGTTTGGATTCATGAGCTCTGCCGTCGGTCTCGGAATGCTGTTAGGAGGCCTATCCCTAGGCGCCTGGGGCGGATTCAACAAGAAGATCTACACCGTGCTGTTGGGAGTGTTGGGCGTTGGCGTCGCCTGTCTGGTTCTTGGTCTTTCCCCTGCAGGCATGTTTTGGCTGGGTTTACTCAGTGTGTTCGCTATCGGGTTCATGATCTCTCTAACGGATGCGCCGATTTCTGCCATCATGCAAGCCTCGATTCCGCCACAGATGCAAGGGCGCGTCTTCGGGCTGCTGGGGAGTCTGTTTGCATTGACCACACCGATTGGCTTGGCCATCGTCCTTTGGATCGGAGATGCCGTGCGCATCCCTGTCTTGTTCGTGCTTGCGGGATTGGTTTGCCTGGGCGTGGCGCTCGCGTGCTCGCTCTTTCCATCGTTTCGGAATATCGAGGATCATGTTGTCGACGAGCACGCCTGAGAACCGAGCTGTGAGAAGGTGTTGAACCAGACGTCAAACACTACTGAATCTAGCGATTGACCGTATGAATGGCTCTGCCCAGAGCATTTTCAGCGGCTTCCTTCATTCCCTCGGGCAGCGTTGGATGCGGATGAACGGCATCGGCAATCGACTCCAGCGTTAACCCATTCTGAACGGCAATGGCCGCTTCAGAGATCAGATCAGAAGCCTCAGCACCGATGATCTGCGCCCCCAGAATCTGATGACTCTGCGCGTCACCGACAATCTGGAAGAACCCATCGGGCTCCCGCATCCCAAGTGCCTTACCTAATGCAGCAAACGGGAACCGGCCCACGAGAATCTCGTGGCCTGTTGCCTTGGCCTTGGCTTCAGACAGACCGACTGATGCGATCTCAGGATCGGTGAAGATGGCTTGGGGGATGTTCGTGTAATCAACGGGATGGCTCTGACCAGCCAGGGCTTCGGCCACCCGCACACCATCGAGCGATGCCTTG
>SPBW01000049.1 GCA_004525685.1 Candidatus Atribacteria bacterium | reverse complement strand
GACAACGGTGCGAAGCGGTGGTCGTGGAGGCGATGAGCATCCGTCCCGAAAGCCTCCACGCTGAAGTTACGCAGATCATCCGTCCGCAGACCGTGGTCATCACCAACACGTACGAAGATCACATCGCGGACATGGACGATCCCGCTGAGGCTTTCTCGGCTGCCATTCCTGTTGGGGCGACGGCGCTTGTGCCTGCAGACTTCCCCGTCACCGAGCAGGCACGGCTGAGTCGACGAAGTGTGAAGTGTCGCGTGATCGATCCAAACGAAGCCGAGGGCCTGATCGAACAGCTCGCGCACCCTGAATGGCCGCAGAATCTTGCGCTTGCCTTGGCTGCGTGTGAGGCGATCGGAGTGCCCAGAGACCTGGCACTACAAGGAATGGCTCGCGTTCGTATGGATGTGGGGGCCTTGCAGGCATGGTCGTTGCGCGACGCGAATTCCCAGGCGACTTGGATGGCAGTGAATGCATTCGCTGCCAACGATCCGCGCTCAACGATGGCCATCCTCGAGCGAGCTTTCAAGCGATGGCCGATGGCAGAAGGATTGGCTGTGGGACTGCTTAACCTGCGTAGCGATCGTGCGGATCGGACAGCTCAGTGGATGGAAGCACTAGATGGCGTTGGGAGCGCGTTCGAGCGATTGATTGTTTGCGGGTCCGTACCGATGGTCGTGCAGCGGCGGCTGACGAAGCGTTTTGGCAAACGTGTGGTCGTGGTTCGCTCGCAGGATCCGCGCACGATTATGGCTGTTGCCACTCGATTGTCGCCGTCTGGCGGCCAGTTGTTCGGGTTTGGGAATATTGGTGGCGCGGGAATCCGAATCATAGAGCACTGGAAAGAAGAAGGGGAGGCCGCATGATTATTGAGGCGGCATTCGTCGGGCTGACCGTGGCCACGCTGCTTGTCGAGCTGACCGGCATTTACCCCGGCGGCATTATCGTACCAGCCTATGTGGCGCTGTTCGTTGATCAGCCGTTGCGGATTGTCGGCACGCTCGCGGTCGCCGTGCTAGCATGGGGCGCCTACCGCCTTCTGGCACGCGTGTTCATCCTGTTCGGGCGAAGACGCTTTCTGCTTCTGATCCTTCTTGGTGGCGTGTGGACGCTCATTGGCTATCGATTGCTCCCCATGCTCTGGCCTGCTTCTCTAGAGTTGCGCGCGATTGGCTGGGTGATCCCGGGTCTCATCGCGAATACGTTCGAGCGTCAGGGCTTTCTCATCACGCTCCCTGCGCTCGGAATCGCGACGGCGATTACGTATTTCGTGCTGCGACTGCTGATGCACTCATGAAAGGACATGTGGGAAACCGCCATCAGAGGGCAAGACACTGGGTTCCTCCGATCTGGGAGTTCGTTCTGGTGTGTATCGTCGGGATCGCACTGATATTCACCACACAGCGGCTGGCGCGGATGCCGGGCGATGCTGTCTCTCAGGCGATGCGCGCTGCGGCGGATACCATGCAGGTTGCGATGGACACCCTCGCGACCCATCGAACCGAGCATGGGCCTGCGATCGATCCGGGCACGGACATCAACCGAACCGGCTTGATCGGCACATTCTACTCACCCTTGACAACAACGGTCGGAAATTTAGAAGCGAAGCGTACGACGACCAATCCCAACATGGCTGCGATGCTGGTCGATCTACTGACAGAGGCAGGCGTGAAGGCGGGTGACTTCATTGCAGTGGGTGCATCTGGATCCTTTCCCGCGCTGATTCTGGCGACAATCTCGGCTGCTCAGACCCTCCAAGCTCGCGTTGGGTTGATCGTGTCGTTGGGCTCGTCGCAGTTCGGCGCGAACATCCCAGAGTTCACGTGGCTTGACATGGAGAGGATCCTTGTAGAGGAGGGCGTGTTCGCGTCTCAATCGGTTGCTGCATCTCTCGGCGGCGATCTGGATGTGGCTCGCGATCTCAGTGGCGATGTGCGATCTCAGTTGCGGGAGAAGGTATCTACCTTCTCTCTTGCCTTGATCCACGAGTCAGACCTTGTACGCAACGTTCAGCAAAGGATGTCGATCTATCGGGACGCTGCCAGTGGTGAGAGAATCGCTGCCTTTGTCAACATCGGAGGAGCTTGGGCGAACATGGGGGTCGATGCCTCGATTCTGACTGCTCTTCCTGGTGTGATTGAGCTTGATGATCTCCCCACCGAAGGCGTTCGCGGTGTTATGCACGCAATGGCCGCTGAGCACGTGCCTGTTATCCACCTCTTGAATATCAAGGAATTGGTCGTGCGGTATGGCCTGCCGTGGGATCCTTCACCCCTTCCGACTCCCGGTCAAGGCTCAACGAAGACAGCGCGAGATGGAGAACAGACCCTGTGGCCCGCCATGGCCTACCTTGCGGTCGTGGTGATCTGGCTTGGCTCGGTTGCGTTGAGACGAAGCTTGCTCCGCCGCAGGGTGATCCCTATCGATACGTTGGGTGACTAGTCGAAGTGACGCGGCTTTGGCTAGCCTGCATCGGTGCAGGCAACACGGTGGTGTGGAAGTCATCCCTGACGCACGGAGAAAACGCTAGCCGCTCTTCTGCGTCGAGTACTCGGGGACTGCAGGCATGATCATGGCAACAAGATGACAGTCCTCGCTCACTGGCATTGCGATATGGGTAACGCCTGCCGGGATCTGCAGCATGTTGCCCTTTAGGAGTGTCGCTGGGACGCCGTTCATGATAAAGAACGCCCGGCCACCGAGAGAGACAATGTATTCGTCAGCGTCGTGGGCATGCTGGGCCATCGGTTGCTGGAGCGCGTCTCGCACCCAGACCTCGAGAAGCTGGAACGCGCCTACAGGATCCTCGAATATCGTTCGGCTCTCCCAACTTCCAGAGATGAACGTTCCCGCTGCTGTCTGTTCAATCGGCGCGGTTCCCGGGCGGAATTCGGCTCGCACCTTTCGATCTGCATATTCCAGCGCACGTTGGTACTGCTCAGCCGTAATCAAGCCTTCGTCGACAAGGTGCTTCCCTAGATGATTCTCTAGGAACGAAGATGCGATATGCCCTCGAAGAATGGCATTTCCGAGGTGGCCAAGTGGTAGGCCCGTCATCTCTCGCCGCTGCGCAAGAGCCTGATGAACGTCCTCGTCCAATACCAAGTGTTTCTGTGGTGACACTGAAGCTCCCTTTCTCCCACGAAGTGATCCCGCGGGTACGCGGTTTGACGGCTTCCAGGGAGTAATGACTGATTAGACACGGTACGAAGGCTGGATGCAAGGGTGAAGTTTCAGAGAAGTCACGAAGGGTTCACATAACGAGACCAAACGGCTCATTGCCGGAGAATTAACAGTTATGCCATTCGGAATCTGTATCGCTGATGGGGGCGCGCAAAAGGCGGTTAATTTTTCTCATAGCTATTTGGGACACTGATGTCCTATTATTCACTCAGGCGTCTAACAGGAGCCGGAATATACACGACTTGAGAGAGAGGTTGAGCATTGATTGATTTTCGTGCGCAACACAAGGTTCAATACTGCCTGCCTACACCCCTGCAAGATGCCGTCGCTTTCCACATAGATCTGCGCGAAACGTCTCCGTTTCTCCGTCCTTCAACAGACAAGACTGTGAAAGGGGGGATCGAGCACACGCTAGAAAGGCCTAGTTCGACACAACGATTCAACGGAACAAGAAATGCAAGGGGGATTCATGAGAGTGCGTAGTTTGCTTCTTTGCCTACTGGTGCTTGTCGTGGCTGGCATGGCCGCATCTGCACAGTGGCTAGATGATTCAGAGGAAGGCAACTGCACAGTGTTTGTCGTCGGGAAGGACGCGTCAGTCGACGGGTCTGTCATGACGACGCACACGTGCGATGGATGGTATGACGCTAGGATTCAGATTGTTCCAGGCGGTACTCACGAGGCCGGAGAGATGCTGACCATCTACGACGGCATGTGCAACGCGGATCGCGGAAACACGCCGCCTATGGGCGAAATTCCGCAAGCGCCACTGACTTACACGTATTTCCAGATTGGCTACCCATTCATGAACGAGAACCAAGTCATGATGGGCGAGCACACGTTCTCGGGGCGACGCGAATATCGCAACGGTGACGGCGGTATGTTCTACATTGAAGAACTCCAGGCCGTCGCCTTGCAGCGGTCGACGACTGCTCGTGAGGCTGTTCAGGTCATGGGTGACCTTGCCGAGACCTACGGCTATGCCGATGGTGGCGAGTGCATCAGCGTTTGTGATGGCGATGAAGCTTGGATCTTTGAAATCGTCGGTGCAGGCCCCCTGTGGCGGCAAGGCGACGAAGGCCCGGGTGCTGTCTGGGTTGCCGAACGCCTTCCTGACAATGCCGTGTACGTAGGCGCGAACCGCTCGCTGATTGGCGAAGTTGTGCTTGACGACCCCGACAACTTCATGGTCGGCACAGGCATTTACTCGGTCGGTGAGAAGCTCGGATTCTGGGATCCAAATGCTGGCAAGACGTTCTATTATTGGGATGTCTATGGTGCCAAGAGCGACAACTTCTACAACAGCCGTCGTGAGTGGCGTGGACGCGACTTGGTCGCCCCGTCTCTTGAACTCGATCCGTACGCACGTCGATTCCCGTTCTCTGTCGTTCCTGACGAGAAGGTATCGGCTGCAGATTTGATGGCCTATCAGCGTGACTACTACGAAGGTACGCCGTTTGACTTGACGCAAGGTCTGTCCGCCGGACCGTTCGGAGCGCCGGATCGCTATGCCACCGGTGGCAGTCAGAATGTACCGGGCAGCACGGGATGGGAACGCGCCATCGCCATGTTCCGCTGCTCGTACACGATCGTCACGCAGTCCCGCAACTGGTTGCCAGCTTCGATCGGTGGCGTGTTGTGGTTCGGTCCAGACGCGCCGCATGGCACCGTCTACATGCCGATTTACTGCAGCGTGACCAGCCTTCCGGAATCGCTCGGGATTCGCGATATGATGGAGTTTTCTCGCGACTCGGCGTGGTGGGCGTTCAACTTCGTGGAGAACTTCGCGAACCTCGCCTGGTCCTACATGATTGAGGACATCCGCGCAAATCAGCAAAAATTCGAAGGCGAGTTCTTTGCCATGCAGGGTGCGATTGAAGATGCGGCGCTCAGCCTCTACAACGTCGATCCTGCACTTGCCGTGACCTTCCTGACGAACTACACCAACGATGCAGTTAATCGTACGGTCGCCGCTCAATGGGACCTCGCGGACACGCTCATCGCCAAGTACTCCGACGGATACGTCTGGCAGAAATCGAAGGGATATCCGCAGGAATGGCTGGACCAAACGGACTTTGGATCCACGACCATGCTTGAAGACTTCATCGACGAGTGGTACGGCGAATACCAGCCGTAGGAAGTTATCTGGAGGGAGCGGGCTACGGCCCGCTCCCTAATCTTTGCAGCCGAGAGCCGAAGTAGACTGGATGAAGAGATGAGTATCCTCGGACGGACTGCCCGATTGCGGGAGTTATCCTGAAAGGGTTCCGGGGTTACATCAATTGGAGGGAAATGATGGCAAGAAGGATCTTCCTGGTTCTAGGTGCTGCGTTGCTCATCGCAGGTTTGGGGCTGACCGCGCTGGCGCAAGAATTCGTGATTCCGGAGAACCTGCCGGTTCTCAAGGCGCCGATCTATGTCACGACGTGTGGCCAGAGTCCAGGAGCGTTGATGGTAGGCCTGCTGTTGGGAGAGGTTGGCCTGTACTACGAATTGGTCGATCTGCTGACGGCCGATGAGCTGAACTCCGAATGCCCTATCGACAGCATCAAGGACTTCGCTGGGGTTCTGTTCGTGACCACGGGAACCAGTCTTAAGGGAATGGGTGCAGCAGGCGTGGACGTAGACTCCGAAGTCGCGCGTTGCACGGCGCTGATTGCCGCAGCAAGAGAGCTGGGAATGATCATCATCGTCGGACAGGTTGAAGGGGCCAGCCGTCGCGTAGACGAATACGATGAACAGACGATTGTTGCGATGTCCCCACTTGCTGATTTGCTCATTACGCGAAGCGACGTGGACGAGGACGGCTACTTCACTACGCTGGCTGAAGAGCTTGGCATCCCGCAGATCTTCATCGAAGACACGCTCGATCTGCAGATTCTCTTCCCACTGATCTTCGTGGCAGAGGAAGGCTAGATCGCAATTATGGACTTGAGCGACTGAACGGTCGAAGGCAGAGGAAAAGCAGTACGGGTCCCTCTCCTTCGGCCCAGCCGCCCGAGTCTTCGCGAATTGTGAGTAGACTGACATACATAGACGGATTGCAGGCAGCAGTCTTTGCACATGCTGCTCATGGATGAAGAGGTGAAACGTGTACGTACACGCCGGGATCGTACTGGGGGTCATGGCAGTTGTCTTTGCTGTTGCCAGGCTGTTGAAGGCTACCACAGAGCTGTCGATGCTTGCTGCTGCGATTGGTGGAGCCATCGCTCATGGTGGCCTAATCTCTCCGCGCCACATCGTTGATGGAGCGTTTACGTACTTTGACGTGACCCTCATCTTCATCACAGCGACGTTCTTCATGAATCTGTTGAAACGTGCTGGAGGCGTCGACTACATCATTCGAGGGATCATCAAGCGATTCCACAAGCACCGTGCCTTGTCGCTGTTGTTCCTAACGCTTGTGATGCTTGTTCCAGGAGCGTTGACCGGATCTGGAAGCGTCACCGTGCTCGTTGTGGGAGCGCTTGTCGGCACTGTGCTCACCTACATGGGGATCACCAAAGAGCGCGTGGCAGCAATCATCTTTCTCTGCGCTGCCATGAGTGCAGCCGCACCGCCAATCAATCTATGGGCAATGATGGCGGCGGCAGGGTCGAACATGCCCTACGTCGGCTTCTTCCTTCCATTGGGAGTGATCTCGGTGCTGGGAGCGTTGTTTAGCATGTTCTTCCTTGGTTGGAAGGGGACTCCGGTGCAGCTGGAGAAGGTGATGGACGAACTACCTAAGCCGGCAACAGGAATGGTAGGCTGGAAGGTCTTCTTGCCATTTGCCGTCTTCTTCGGGCTTGTTCTTGCTGGCCGACTTTGGCCTTGGACGATGCCGACGCTTGGCCTTCCACTGATGTTCATGATTGCCGCTGCAGTGACCGTGGCCACGAGCCCGAAGCGCCTTCCGATCTTCAAAGTGGCACGCGAGACCGTCGAAGGACTGCTTCCATTGATCGGTGTGATGGTTGTGGTCGGCATCCTGGTGCAGGTGATGGCGCTTTCTGGCGCGCGTGGATTGATTTCGCTGGGCGTGGTCACTCTGCCATTGCCGATTATCTTTGCTGCGCTGTGGCTGATTCTTCCATCTGCTGAGGGATTGGTCCAATATGCGGCCGCGCCGCTGCTCGGCGTGCCGCTCATCCTGCTATTCAACATGAATGGGATTAACCCGATTATGGCGTTGGCAGGAATGGCCGTGATGTTCCCCATTGGCGATATGCTTCCTCCGACGACGGTGGTCGGGAGGGCAACCACGATGGCTGTTGGATTCGAGGGCTCCTACTACCAGGGGTTCGTGAAGCGCTGCCTGATTCCCGCGGCATTTATCCTGCTGTTGGGAACACTGTATATCGTGTTCGGGAACGAGCTATCGTTCCTGGTGGCTGGGTGAGTGGGATGACAAAACAGCAAGGTGGCAGACGATGATCATCATGATTCTGTATTACATCATGGCCGCGTTCTTCGGCGTGGTGTTGTTCTGGAACTTCGTCAAGAGCAAAGACGTGCAGAAGGCGATCCTGTATCTCGTGATTCTGATGCCGTTTGTGCT
The DNA here is from genome assembly GCA_004525685.1 of Candidatus Atribacteria bacterium. Lineage (GTDB taxonomy): Bacteria > Bipolaricaulota > Bipolaricaulia > UBA7950 > UBA9294 > SPBW01. The sequence goes on along the minus strand of SPBW01000049.1, from coordinate 4,695 downwards.
TCGCGTGTTCCGTCTCAAGTGAGCGGGAAGGGAGGAACTCGGTGAAAGCCAACAAGGAATGGATCGTCAAAAGCATTGCGCTGGCCGTTTGGATCGGAATCTTGATCAGTTCAGGGATCGCATTTGCTCAGCATCGGCAGTACAAGGAGACCGTCGTTCTTGGCGAAGCAGTCACGCAGGTGAAGACACTGGGCGACTACTTTGAGCCGATCAAGGGCACTACGAACGACTGCAATATCTACATTCTTGACAGCGGGGTCCCAGGTGGAACCCTACTGATCATGGGAGCCGTGCATGCTGAAGAGCCAGCAACGAACCTGGCTGCGCAGTTGATTGTCGAGAATGCAGGCATGGCCACAGGGCGAGTGATCGTGGCGATTCACCAGAATCGAAGTGCGTCCACGGTGACGCGCCCGGGAGACGCCTACCCACAGTTCTTCACCATTGACACGGATTGGGGAGAGAAGAAGTTCCGCATGGGCGATCGGTGGGCGAATCCATTGGACTCGTGGCCAGATCCTGAAACCTATGTCCACTATCCTAGCGGGCAGATGCTGGCGTACATGGATACGCGCAACATGAACCGGACATGGCCGGGGCGAGCGAACGGGAGCTTGGCAGAGAAGACGTCCTATGCATTCATGAGACTGATCGAGCAAGAGAATGTCAGTCTCACGATCGACCTGCACGAGGCAGAGCTCGAGTACCCGATCATTGGAACGATTGTGGCGCATCAGGGCGCACTCAACGTGGCGGCGATGGCGTCGATGATGCTGACTGCGCAGGAATTTCCCATTGGAATGGAGATCTCACCGTTGGCGCTGCATGGACTCTCGCACCGCGAAATCGGCGACTACTCCAACAGCCCCTGCATCCTCTTGGAATCCCCCGAGCCGTTCTTGGACCGTGTGCGCGGGGTGACGGATGAAGCCTTGCTTCTGACTGGGCAAGACGAGTTCGTCATGAAAGCAGGAGAACAAGGATTGCTCTACTGGCCTATTGATGAGAACGGTTGGTCGATCGACATCCGGGTGGCTCGGCATGTCCGCACGATCGAGAAGCTCACAGAACTGTGGACGCGCTTCCATGCAGATTCGGCGATGGTGTTCGCCGGTCTGCCGAGCTACGACGAGATGGTGGAACAAGGTGTGGGCCATTTCTTCGCAGACCCGGACTCGGTACCAGCTGATCGATTGGCATTCGAGTAGCGCTTAAATCAGTGGCTTGAAGACGTACGATCCCCTCACGAGGTCGCTTGTGAGGGGATTTCTCCTGTTGCTGCGTAGGGATCACTGTTCCCTGGCGATTCAGTGCTGCAGGATCTGCGACAAGAAGAGCTTGGTGCGATCGTGCTTCGGGCTATCAAAGAATGCTTCAGGAGTATTGGCCTCGATCAGTTCCCCGAAATCGAAGAAGGCGATTCGATCAGCCACTTCCCGCGCGAATCCCATTTCGTACGTCACGGCGAGCATGGTCATCCCGCTTCGCGCCAGTTCCTTGATGACATCGAGGATTGGAATGCTCAGACCAGTTGGGGGGATCCGGCTCAGCTCACGCAACGCTTGGGACAAGCGGCCCGCTTCTCTAGTCAGCCGTCCAACCTGCGAATGCAATAGAAGCGGGCCCATGCTATGAATCGGAAGTCGAGTTTGAATCCTCTGGGGGACCCCAGCGGGCAATTCTTGAACTCGGGTTCGAGAGCTGTCTCTCAAGGGGGAGCGGTTGCCGGTTATTGTTACGATGGCCAACGGATGATCGGCAGGTTGTTGTTGGGGTCTAGCCGCATCTCTGCTGGCTTACCAGGCAAACGGGGCGCCACTCTAGGCTTCTGCTCAGTGAAGCGTCCAGTCAGACGCCGAACTGCCTCAGATGATGGTCGGTGTGCTTGGCGGCGAGGCGGCACCATTGACTGCGTGTCAAGGGTCCGAAGACTGCGTGTGGCGCAATGCGACCGGCGGTGGCGAGCTGCGATAGCAGCGATTCGAATCGGGCGATGTCGCTTGCCTAGTCCGACGGCTCGGTTGTCAACATCTCTGCGACAATCTGAACCCTTCCAAACGGGAAGCGAAACGGAGCGTAGAGGACGAATCTCTTGGCGAATGTGCGCGTGATGAGGTTGTCTTGCCGCCAGCCGGGGATGTCGCCAAGGGCGACTGCGAGTTGGTCGGCGATGTGACACAGCATGCGCGGCGCGGTCAGCATACCAGCTACGGGGTTGCATTCGGGTGTGAGCTTGCTTGCTCAAGCCAGGAGCGCGTCACGATTGGCATTGGCAAGGATTGTCATCATTGCGTGCTCACTTCGACATTTCGATCAGTCGCGACGGCAAAGCGTTACGATCATGCAGTGCTCAATGGAAAACTCCGCAGGGCGTCTCGTCTCTACCAGGATACGCGGACAGCCAACGTCCACTCATTGAAGCCTGCTGTGTCGACAGTGATCGTGCTTGAAGCTTCCACAGACGTGCCCAGAGCCAAGGTCACGCCCATGATGCTTTGCGCCCAATCAAACAACAGTCCCGTTCCTGTACTGAAGAACGTGTCGACTGAGAACGAGAAACCGCAGCCATAGGGCGGGATGTCGACGTCGAGGGACACGACTTCCCAGTATTCCTGCGGGTAGTAGATATGGCCCTCAGCGATGGCGGTTGCTTCGGGTTCAACGAGGAAGCCGAAGTCAGGCGTCGTGATGACATAGTCGGTAGTGTTGAGGTTGGAAATACTCGTGAGAGTGGCGCCAGCAATCGTAAATCTGAATGCGATTCCGTAGATCTCTACGCCATCAATTGTGCTGCCTGTTCGTAGCAGATTCGTGTAGACCGACAGACATCCGAAATCTGTTTCAAGTGACGGCGTGAACACGTAGCTCTTCGTTTGCAGAGAGTAGATGAAGTCAAGCGACATCTGGAATGGCAACCCGAACAGGTTCAAGAATGTGAGGTCAATCTCCTGACTCTCGAAACCGGTCTTCGAGAATGTTGTGATGCTCTCGACCTCAGCGCACGAAAAGGCAAGTGCGTGGAACTTAAACTCCTGCCCGGAGAATGACAAGGGCGGCAAGTCGATGGTCGGATCGGTTTCGAAGGTCTTGGAAACAAGTGTCGAGTCGGTTTGCGTGGTAGATGCATTGAACGTGATGCCTGACAGGTCGGCGCCAATGAACGTATTGCTCTCGAAGCTAATCATGCCAGGGAGAATGTCTCCGGCGATCCCGAACACCCATCCATAATTGGCGGCATCGGTCTGTGTCGCACCAACAGCGGCTCCATACAGGCTGAGCGTGATCAGCCCCAAGTCGAGGCTCAGATGACCCTGTGCATAGAGGAATGATCCCGATTGTGGCTCGAACAGCATTTGGCCATCAAAATGAACGATGGATAGGTCAGCTTGCAGATCGAATCCTTGCCACAACCATCCATCGAACAGGAAGTCGGAGATACTGGAGACAGTGACGAAACTCAGGCTGAGGCCTACGTCGAGCGTAGATTGAAATGAATGGAATGGATCGGGCTGTTGCGGGGAGATGCCGATCTCAGCTTGCCAGCTGCCAGTAAACCCATCACTTGCTAGGGCAGTGCCTGCCAAGCAACAAACGATGATGCTAAAGACTATGTATCGAGCATTCACAATCGTCTCCCCCTCGATGTGTGTTTCGTCATCTGCATGAAGTCCTTAGTTCGCCTCTTTGACTCATCTCACGAACTGTTCATTCAGACCGTACCGGTTTTGCCGCATTTCCGACACGGTTAACGACCGCATCATAGGGGAAACACATCACCTACGAAGTCAGCGCACGTCCCCGATCTGATTGACACAAGGCGACGGAAACGGCGAAGTATTGATTGAGAACTGCAAGAGAAGTAGACTGCTGGCATGCGACGATTCTTGATCCTAGGACACAAAGCGGCCACTGAACCGGACTTCACACTGAATGATCTTCCGGGCGCTGCAGGCAGGCTCGATGTGCTCTGCCGCGCGATTGGCGCGTCGTTGTTCTTGTCACACGGCATACGCAGGGATGTAGAAGTGAGTCTCTTGCTTCAAGACAGCATTCACATTCGGATTAGCGGAGAATACGTGAAGCGGCTCAATCCTGATGAGCGATCGACTGCCGCGCTGATCAAGCATGCGCTCCAAGCCTTGGCTGAGGACTCTTCGGATAACGAAGTGCGCAGTACGCCTGGTATTACGGTGTCACGCCGATCACTGTCTGGCGTTCTCGACACGTTCTTGGAAGCCAATGCTACGCCAATCGTCCTTCATGAAGAAGGCGAACCGGCTGAGAGTTACTCTTTCCCCAAGAATCCAGCATTTATCTTATCTGATCACACCGAGTTCACAGAATCAGACCAGATTCTCCTTGCTGAGTACCCACGCATCTCGCTGGGGGCGACGGCTCTGCATACGAGCCAAGCGATCACCATTACCCATTACCTACTCGATCAGCAGGAAGATGAGCGCAGTGCTGACCTGGTGCTGGCTCACAAGGTGTGGGGTGAGCCCAAAGCACGACTTATCATCAGCCTACTCGAGGATTTCGACATCCCCGTGAATCGGATGATGCATGCGCCGCCTTCCATCTACCCGATGGTTCTCAATGGAATGGCAGAGGTGCGCATCATGGTCCGTCCTCGCGACTTGGCCAGGGCGCAGCAGATCATCGCCGACTATTTCGAGACGCCAGTCGAGGAGTAGT
>SPBW01000129.1 GCA_004525685.1 Candidatus Atribacteria bacterium | reverse complement strand
TCGCGCTCCAAGCACGATCCCCACACAGCTGCTCGATCTCAGACAGCTCATCGTGATTATCGACGGCAATGAGGCAGCCGGCATCCAAGGCCCTCTCAAGATACATCGTCGTCTTGGCATTGCCATTACAGATGATGCGTTGCGCCGGAATGCCCTCTTCCAATGCCAATCTCAGTTCATTCTCAGATGCAGCATCGGCGCCCAAGCCGAGCTTGCTGGCTGCTCTGACAGCTCCTCGGCACGGATTGGATTTCACAGCAAGGGCGACAAGTCCGTTGGGGTAGCTCTTGTGTAGTACGTCCTTGAACGCTGTCGCATTGGCCGTGAATTGCTCCAGGAAGATCACATGGAGAGGGAGGCCATAGCGATCAATCAGTCGATCAATGTAATGGGCATGCTGCCGCATCCGGGCTTCGAGTATCTTTGTCGTGTCGTTCATATTTGACTCCATCCATTCGCTGCTTGGAGATGGTAAACCACTTTCCAGGTGATGTCAGCAGGCGGAATCGGGTACCTGAGTCGCGATCAAGGGGGGACAGCTGTCTGTAATGCCTAGAACAGGGCGTTTGCATCCGCCGCGCCGCGCTAACTGCGCCGTGAGGCTGATAGGATCGGCAGTTGCATGCTCTGCGGATTCCGAATGGAACGTCTTGTACCCAGTCGGCAAGGGGTATCTGAGTTGATGGACCCAGATGTGGGCGTTGACAGATGTCCGAGCGCGTATCTTCGCAGTTGGGGCCTTGTTATCCATGCAGGTGCGTGGTATGGTGGCAGAGAGAAGGAGGTGTACAAATGCCAATCACAATCACGATTACAACGGGGATGCTGCTTGCCTTCTTCTGGGCGTTCTGGGTCTTCGCATTTGCCGGCTGGTGGTGTGGCGGTTCTTGCTAGAAGCCTAGAGAAGTCCAGATTGGGTGATTGAATGTGACACAGATCACAACGATGAGGAGAGCTAGTAGTTGGGCTCTTCTTTTTTTGTGGGCCGTGTCATTGGCTGCCGGTGCGGATCTGCGGGATGACTTCGCCCAGAAGACGGGATTGGACAGAGACTTGGTCAATCTCGTGACGATTGATGTCGCCGGCACTGAATTGACCGTGACGTTCGTGTTCATCAACGAACGCACCTTCCAGAGCAAGATTTCTCCTGATCTTGCTTGGAAGCTTCAACCCTATCTTGGGCGAAACGCTGTCTATGTTAACCCTAGTATCGACGCAGTCGTTGGTATGTTCCCGTTCGATCCGCAGCTTGTGTTGATCGAACAGGATGGCGTTACGACCCGGCCTGATTTGGATTCCTGGAGCGAGCTTACCGCAGGATTCTCTAGTGGAACGTTCCAGGTCAATCCGAGTGGTCCGCAGCAAGGTTCTGGAAGCGAAGGCGTACTCGTCCTTGGGGACTTGATTGACATCCAGCAGCCATTTGATCTGATCTATGCCGGTGAACGAGCAACGCTTGTGATTGGACCTACAGCAGTTGCGTCCCCGGCGGCAGGAGTACCAGCCTCTGCGTCACAATCGCATGATCCCATTGACATAGAACCTCTAGAGACGCTTGGAACGCTGCAGGAGCTGCTGCTGCATGAAGCGTTTTCGTCCGAGGCCATGGCTGCCGCCTTCGAGTTGGACCCCGACTTGGTCACAACGATGGTGCTCTCGCCAAGAGGAAGCGAGCTTCGATTGCTGTTCGTCCGTCTTGAGTCCTCTGTACGCGATAGCTTGCTCGGCTCGGACCTCATCGACGCTGTTGATGAAGTCATGGGTACGGGCGCTGTGATGGTGTGGGCCGTGTCGCCCACGGGGGCAGAGTTCTCGCCGTGGAATCTCTACATCCAGCAGAGGGACACAAACTTCGTCTTCTTCAGCACGGCCTCGTTTGTCGAATTGACTGATGGCTTTCTACGAGTAGAACGTGTGGAAGCGGGCGAGCTTGTGGCAGGGATCATTCGATTGCCTCGCAGCGTGGATGCGGACGCGCCATTCTCTGTATTCTATGGCACATCGCGTGTCGACTACCCCTAGTCTGTGCAGTCTGGTTGACATCGACCTCTCTACATCGGACGATTTGCCTTGTGAAATCATGACCATCATCCTCGCATCCAACTCGCCACGCAGGCAGGAATTGCTTGCGCGCATCACGAGTGATTTCGTCGTTATCCCCAGTGGGGCAAAGGAAGTTGAGGCCGGTCCAGCGCGCGACCGTGTCTTGCTATCATCGCGCGCCAAGGCACATGCTGTTGCGCAGCCACGTGTTGAGGATATTGTGCTAGGCGCTGACACAGTGGTCGTCCTCGATGAACACGTTCTCGGCAAGCCTGTCTCTAGGAATGATGCAGCTGACATGCTTCGCCTGCTGTCTGGGCGCGCGCACTCTGTACTGACAGGAGTGACCTTATGGGATGCCGCTCGCGACATCGAACGATCGGCCTGCGTTGAAACCACGGTTCGGTTTCGAGCGATGACAGAAGAGGAGATTGACTGGTATCTTGACGGTGATGAATACTCAGATAAGGCTGGCGCGTATGGCATTCAAGGAAGAGCCGCCGTCTTCATCGAGAGCATCACAGGCGAGTACACCAATGTGATGGGGTTGCCACTGTGCGAATTGGGTCGCCTCTTGAGGGAAATGGGAGTGATCTTCTAGCCTCTCTAGGAGGTTGCGGGAGACGTATGGTCATCAAAGGAGGAGCCATGTCAGACAAGAAGAAACACAGTATCCACACCATCCAGAAGATGAAGGCCAACGGGGACAAGGTCGCGTGGCTGACTGCCTACGACTATCCCACGGCGGCGTTTGCCGAAGCCGCTGATCTGGACATGCTCTTGGTTGGAGATTCTCTCGGAATGTGCGTGTATGGATATGAGGGAACCGTGCCTGTGACGATGGATCAGTGTATCGTTCACTGTGAGGCCGTACGGCGGGCCGCCCCCCATACGTTTGTCATGGGCGATATGCCGTTCATGAGCTATCAGGTCAGCGATGAAGAAGCCGCCCGCAATGCCGGCAGATTCCTAAAGGAAGCTGGCGTCGATGCCGTGAAGCTCGAAGGTGGCAAGCGAGTCACATCACGAATAAGGGCCATTCTTGATGCCGGGATCGTTGTGTGTGGACATATTGGACTCACACCGCAGAGCTCCGGTCAATTGGGAGGGCACAAAGCGCAAGGACGAACGATTGAATCTGCTCGCGCTCTGATCGAGGATGCGCTCGCAATCGAAGCAACAGGCGCGCACATGCTTCTCCTTGAGGCCGTTCCCCCGGAAGTTGCAGGGTTCATCGCCAAGAAGCTTGCGATCCCCGTGTTCGGAATTGGTGCTGGGCCCGAGACCGACGGACAGCTGATCATCGTCTCAGACCTTATCGGCCAGTTCCAAGCATTCACGCCCAAGTTCGTTAAGAAATACGCCAACGTCGCTCAGGTTGTGACGGATGCCATGAAAGCGTATGTCGCAGACGTGCGAGGCGGCAGTTTCCCCGCTGACGAGCACTGCTATCACATGCTCAAAGACGAGATTGACCATCTCCCCGCATTGACAAAGGAATTCGAGTAGCAGAACTGCCCTAGGTGGAAAAAGACCCCATAGGAGGCACGATGAGTGACTTGAGACAACGTCTGGCGATCTCCGAGGACCAAATCCAGCAGATTAACCACTTCCTGACAGATCCGCATTCCGAGGTGATCAACGACGTACTGCGTATTGTCGAGAAGCACGGAGGGCCCGAAGAAATCAATCGCAAGGCGAATGCCGCGCGTCAACTGCCGAACCTCATGGCTCGGTTGCAGGAGTCAGGATCGCCCTATGTAGCGGATCTTGAATGGTTGACTGCGCAACGTGATGGCGGTGCATTCGTCACGATGGACGGGTTCCGCCGAGATGTTCTTGGCGCGGCAGCTGCGACGACGTCCTTTGATGAAGCGTACGCCGTGACGCTTGAAATCAGCGCGTTGCAGTTCTTTCCGTGGGTCATTGCACAGGCCAAGCAAGCGATCGAGCGCCGTCAAGTGATGCCTGGGAGATTCATCCGCGTGCGCACGATGGCTGAACAAGTGGCTGATCACGGTGATACGCTGGCAGTTGCCGCCGCCATGCAGATTGTGGGAGCAAGCTACGTCGAGACACTCGACACCAAAGGGACGGATGGATCGAACATTCATTTGGGCGGTCCAGCCACCATCACCGGCTACTTCGGAGGCGTGGGACAGCCCAATAGACATGCGCTGAAATGGGTGGATGAGTTTCTCGGCTATTACACGGAATACGGAATCCGGCAAGTGCTGAATATCAATCCGGGAACCGTGTTCCTTGGCTACGTGCTACACAAGCTCGGAATCGATATCGAATTCAAGATCTCTGTATTCATGGGCAACGACAATCCGTATTCCGCATTGTGGACATTGCTTGGCGCCAAGCTGTTTGCGCGAGAAGACGGCACAACATCGCTGATCGGATTCAACTGGTCCAATTCAGTGAACAACGAGACGATCGAGAAGGCGGCGACTGTTCGCCACGCGTTGGGGTTCGACGATGTCGTTCGATTCGAGCATCACATCACCGAGACCTACAAGTCCATCGTCATTCAGCCCTATGATCGAACTGACGAGTTGGTTCTGCTAGCGGATCATGTAGGCAACATCTCTGCCAAGCACGAAGGCGGCAAGCCGGGAGTCGATAGTACGCGTGAGCATCCCTCAGACATCCTCGACTACTTCATGCCCAAGGCAGACATCGAGGCCAACGGACTGATGCCCGCGATGCGGCAGAACTACCTCGACAAGCACGATGCGCTGAATATCACAGCGGTCGAGCTGACCAAGAAGGGACTGACATTCATCGCAGCCAAGAATCTGCATCACTAGAGAGTCTTGACAGAGCGACGGAGCTCAAGGAGAAGGCGCGCAAGCTGATGGGCGACCCTTGTCATGAAGGCAAGGGTTGCTTCTTCGGGTGCGGTAGGCATCCGAAGCTTGTTGCCTCCAGAGCAGTGCGATATCCTTGAAACCCATTTTCTTTCTGAAGAGGTGCTCATGACTGACTATGAATCGCTCAAACACCTGATTGATGACCAAGGAATCGAGTTTGTCGACTTTCGGGTCGCTGACTTTGTCGGACGCTTCCGGCATTTGACGATTCCATCGGCCCGGTTCACGCCGAGCTTGTTGTCTGATGGCCTCGGATTCGATGGATCCAACTTCGGCTATCGGAGTGTTGCGGGAAGCGACATGATCCTCATACCCGACTTGTCTTCTGCCTACATGGAAGAACGATCAGGAGTGAAGATTCTCACGCTGATCGCCGATATCCGAGATGCTCAAACGCGAGGACCGGCAGCTATCGACCCGCGCGGGATTGCTCGCGCAGCAGTAGCCTATGCAAGAGAATTGGGCATCGCGGATGACATTCTTGCTAGCCCTGAGTTTGAGTTCTATGTGTTTGACAAGGTGCTCTTCGATACGGAGAACGGGGCAAGCTGTGTCGAGATTCATCCAGCCGAAGCGGTTGATCATCGCTTGAGCATAGGTCGGCTGCCCTATTCAGCCTATCATGCACCCCTTCATCAGGATCGGCTATTCGAGTTCCGATGTGAAGTTGCGAAACAGATCGAGAGAGCCGGCATTCCTGTCAAGTATCATCATCACGAAGTCGGTGCGTTCGGGCAGCAAGAAATCGAGCTTGGGTTCGATTCGCTCGTTCGGATGGCCGATGCAGTGTTTATCGTGAAGTCATTGGTTCACAATACGGCTGTTGAGTGGGGACTGACGGCAACATTCCTTCCGAAGCCGATTCACGGCGAGGCCGGCAATGGAATGCATTTGCATCAATACATGGTCAAGGATGGCGTGAATATCTTCAGTGGTGAAGATGGACTCACGGATCTTGCGCTCTGCTACGTCGGCGGACTGCTCAAGCACGGGCGCAGTCTGATGGCTTGGACCAATCCATCCACCAATTCCTATCGTCGACTGGTTCCTGGATATGAAGCTCCTGTGAATCTCGTATTTGGATCTGCGAACCGTACGGCTGCTGTGCGAGTTCCTGCTTATGCGCGAGATGACAAGCGGCGTATTGAGCTTCGAAC
>SPBW01000211.1 GCA_004525685.1 Candidatus Atribacteria bacterium | reverse complement strand
TGGGGCATCAAGCAGGTGACCGTGATGGATGTTGGGGAGCGGCTGGGCATTCGCGCCGGCTTGCTGGCGGGTGCGATCACCGTTGGAGCGCTGGTTCTGTGCATCATGATCGGACGCATTCGATCGGAGACACGCAATGGACAGTATCAAGTGTTGCTGATGAGTCCTCCGTCGGGATATACGCACATTACAGCGCGATTCACCTATGCTGCCGCCGTGGGCTTTGCCTATTACATCACCATCGGATTCCTGTTCTGGTGGATCTTCGAGCTGGCAGGCATCCGCTTTGATGCACGCAGCTTGCTTGAGTTGATCTTGGCAATGCCGCTCTACGGGATCAGTGTGGGCGTGTTGCCTCTGTTGGCCTATACGCTGCTGTTGATGGTGTTTGTCAGTGCCTATCGCATATCGGGCAAGGGCTGGATCCCTGGCGTTGTGATGCTCTTGGGAACGCCGCTTGTTCTGCAGCAGGTGGCTGATTGGGGTGAGCGGATCCTCTGGGCACTGCCCAGCTGGCGCGTGTTTGAGAATGTGCCCGCGACTGTCTACGAGCGATTCGGCAGGGCGGAGCTGATGTCCAGCGAGGTCATGACGTCAGCATCAGCGCAAACGATCGACCACATTGGGCTTCCGATCGAACCGATGCTGATCGCGCTGGCACTAACAGTTGTGATGTTGGTTCTCGCTGGCCGGATTTGGCAGGAGGTGGAAGCATGACCCAAGCATTCTTGATTGTCGTGCGCGTGCTGGTCGTTGGGCTATTCCTATTCTGGGGCTACCGCCTATGGACGGGGACAAGCAGTTGGACGTCGCGTATCCTGGGCACGTTCTTCTCGGCTCTATTGATTTGGCAAGCCACAATGGGGCCATGGAATTAGCAAACTGCAGCGTACTACCTGTCTAATGAAGTGATATGGAGGAGCAAATGAAGCGAATGAAGTTTCTACATAGAGGGATCATTGCCGTTCTGGGGGCCGCCGCTCTGTTTGGGCTGTTCGGCTGCGATATCGAGGAAATCATCAACGCGGCCGGCGGCAACGTCGAGGCCGTACGCGAAGTAACACAAACCTTCGAATTGACAGGATTACTTGACCTGGATGTCGAGTCGTCCAATGGCTACGTGATTGTCGCATCGGCTCAAACGGCAAGCGTGACCGTGGTCGCCAAGCTGCGATCGCGCGGCGACACGCTCGAAGAAGCTGAACAGCGCGTCAATGCCATCAAGCTTGAGCTGTCGCAAGCCGGCAATAGCGTCATGCTTCGCTACCGTGGCGCAGATCAAGCCGAAGATGTCAGGCGGCATTCGGGCGTGTCCTTTGAGGTGACTGTGCCCATGCAAGCCGACGTCGATGTCGATACATCCAACGGTGCGATCACGCTTCGAGGCATTGAGGGCGATTTCAATCTGGACACGTCCAATGGTGCCATCGACTTGAGCGATCTCGTCGGCATCGTTCACGCCGACACATCGAATGGTCGCATTGATGTGAATGGCTTCAATGGCGTGTTGGAGCTGGAGACGAGCAACGGCGCCATCGACATTGATGGTGCTGAAGCCATGGTCGACGCGCGCACGAGCAATGGCCGCATCGACTTCTCTGGCGCCCTGGTCGGCGACCGGCACGATTTACGCACCAGCAACGGTGCCATCCAAGTGACCGTGCCGCGAGACGCATCGATCACATTCGATGCATCCACGAGCATCGGCAGTATCAGCACCAACCTGGCGCTTGTTGGCGACACCGAAGGCCGCGATTGGAATGCGGCGCTGAATCCGCCAGCCATGCAGACGCTGAATCTGCGCACGAGTAACGGCAGTATCCGCATCGAAGGGTTCTAGACGTTCAAGTGCCTTGATTCCTACAGATGAATCTCTCGCGGCCGCAGGCAGACATCGCCTGCGGCCGCTTCTTATTGCCCATGACGAATTGACGAAGACCGAGTGTCTCATGGGTTGAGGGCCGGCGAGCGATTCCGCATACTGGTCCGACTTCACAGCAAGTCAGGCGGGGGCATGGGAGACTCATCCAAAGCATTCACGGGTGCTCGAATCAACGTGGTAGGCACCACCGGTTCGGGCAAGACAACGGCTGCACGCGCGATTGCCGAGCGGCTTGGTTGCCGCCACATCGAACTCGATGCCCTGTTCTGGAAGCCCAACTGGGGCGAGACGCCCGATGATGAGTTCCTCTCTCTTGTTGATGAAGCAACGCAAGGCGAACGATGGGTGCTTGACGGCAACTACAGCCGAACGCGGTCGATCGTGTGGCCGCGCGTGGACACGGTCATCTGGCTTGACTACAGCTTCTTGCGTGTGTTCCTGCAACTTCTGCGCCGAACCACTCGGCGGGCAGTTCGGCGGGTGGAGTTGTGGGATGGCTGTCAGGAGCGACTTCGTAAATCCTTCTTCTCCAGCGACTCGATCTTGTTGTGGTTTCTCAAGACCTATTGGCGACGTCGACGCAACTACCGCACGCTGTTTACCGGGCCTGAGTACGCTCATATTCAGCTGCTTCACTTCCGAACGCCCAAGGCTTTGCGCCAGTGGCTCAATTCCCTGCTTGTGTAGCGGTCCTGTGACCTTGATGCACAGACCAAGCGAGGTCTATCCTATGCCTGCACAACACCAAGAGAGAGGGGAACGATGAAGGTATGCATTCCAGCGGCAACCAACGACGGACTCGACGGCGTGCCGTACGGGCATTTCGGATCGGCTCCCTACTACGTCATTCATGACACTGCCAACAACACGATGGAAGTACTTGGCAACGCCAATCAGGAGCATGAGCACGGCGCGTGCCAACCGCTTCAAGCGCTAGATGGACATACGGTAGATGCGGTCATTGTCGGAGGTATCGGTGCCGGTGCAATCATGAAACTGAACGCATCGGACATTCGCGTGTACAAGGCCAATCCTGGTACGATCGCCGAGAATGTGAAGGCACTTGACGAGGGCGCACTCATCGAGTTGACACCCCAATCTGGCTGCAAGCAGCATAGCGGGTGCAGTCACTAGCAGTAGAAGGAGGCAGCATGACCGTGCAATTCGAGGCGCCGGGAACCATGAATACCGATGCAGTGGTTCAATGCGTCCTGAACCGGCTTGAGATAGGCGACATTGAACATGTCGTTGTAGCGACGACAACCGGAGACACTGGCGTACGGTTCATGGATGCGTTGAAGGGCACGGGTGCGCAACTGATCTGCGTGACCCACCACATGGGCTTCCGTGAACCCAACCAAATCGAACTTGAACCCATGTTCGCCTCACAGCTGCGTGAAGGCGGCGCGCGTGTGCTGACGACATCGCACGCCCTGTCTGGCATCGCCCGCTCCATCTCCAAGACCTTCGGCGGGACATCGACCACTGAGCTGATTGCGCACACGCTGCGCCTATTCGGTCAAGGCATCAAGGTGTGTGTGGAGATTGCTGTCATGGCTGCCGACGCAGGCTTTGTCCCCGCAGGCCGCGATGTCATCTGTGTAGGAGGAAGTGGACGCGGCGCCGACGCATCCGTCGTCCTCAAGCCCGCACACATGAACGCCTTCTTCGACATAAAGGTGCGCGAGATTCTCTGCTGGCCCAAGCTGCCCTAGAG
>SPBW01000089.1 GCA_004525685.1 Candidatus Atribacteria bacterium | reverse complement strand
TTCGATAAACTCAATGTTCATCTTCGTTCCATCCCTAGGCTTGTTCTCTCCTCATCGCATGAGAGAAGCCAAGATCTTTGCCGCAGGTATGCGCCTTTCCCTACCCCTATAGAAAATTGTGTCGCCATCGATGGCGACACACCGTCTTTTCCATTCGACTGCGAGTTTCGTATTATACGTCGAGCGTTCGTATCTAACAAACTGGAATGGGTGGATTCACGATGATTGAATTGCGTATTGAGCCAGATTCAAGACAGCTGGGGCGTCGGATTGATCAGCTTCTCGCAGAAGCCTATCCAGAGCTCTCCCGAACTGAGATTCAGCAGGAGATTCGTTCTGGAAACGTGCTCGTGTCAGGAGAGAGCATCGATCGGGCCTCGTATCGAGTACGAGCAGGAGATCGCATCGAGTGGGAGATCCCCAACAAGCCCATCCTCACGCCACAACCCATTCCACTGGACATCCTCTACGAGGATGCGGAAATGGTCGTGATCAACAAATCACCAGGTATCGTCGTTCATCCTGGCGCCGGGACATCGGACACAACACTTGTCGAAGGTCTGCTGGTCGATCGGCGATTGCCTGTATCCGACGATCCTGCTCGACCCGGGATCGTCCACCGTCTGGATCGGGAAACAAGCGGCGTCATTGTCGTCGCGAAGACGTTACGGACGCTGGACTCCCTCAAGCGGCAATTCTCGGATCGCGCCACACAGAAACACTACATTGCCGTGGTTGCCGGGCTCTATCACGAAGCCGAAGGGCACATCGATGCGCCTATTGGCCGCGATCCAGCCATGCCCCAGCGCATGAGCATTCAAGCTGGCGGACGCCCTGCGAAGACGGACTTCACTGTTTTGGCTTCTCTGCGGGATTCTAGCTTGCTTTGGGTGCGCCCTCGCACGGGCCGCACTCATCAGATCCGGGTCCATCTTCGATATACCGGACATTCGATACTTGGAGACGAGAAGTACGGCGGGAGGACTGCTGATCGACTGATGCTGCATGCCTGGAGACTCGTTCTCCGCCATCCAACGGTCGGAGAGATGATGGAGTTTCGTGCTCCGATCCCTGAAGACTTTCCCGAGTTTGACTACGAGTCGCTAGATTGAATGCGTAGTGCTCCACGCAGGTAGTCCAAAGATGCAATGTAGGTGAGCGCAATCGCTGCATAGAGGATCGGAAGCGCGGCTGGCCACTTCACAATCAGAAACGCCAGGGCGATGAACGAAACGAAGGACGCTGCCTTGCCTGTGATTCGCGCTGATTGTACGGCTCGCTTCTCGCCGAATCGCAGAACGATGGCTCCGAGCCCTAGAGCCACTTGCGGCGCAAGGAACAGAACGAATGCCAGGGTGCTCACCTCGTCCATGACATACAAAGAACAGAACAAGGCCACATAAAGCGCCTTGTCTGCAGCGGGGTCGAGCACCTTGCCCCAGGTGGTAATCTCGTTGCGCGCTCGTGCCACCATGCCATCCACAACATCGCCAGCACACGCCAGTCCAAAGAGAATCAAGGCGGTCGTCCGATAGCCCATCAACAGACACGCCACGGTCGGGGCAATCAGTAGGGCTCGGGCGATGGTGATCTTGTTGGCTAGAGACATGCCTTCATCATACTGCACGAATCCGCAACCTCAAACACCGTGGATGAACCGACGAACCAGGGCGTCGCGCAGAGCACTGAGCACTTGATAGATTCCGCAATTGCGTCGACATCTCGCAGAACAGTAGGCACATCGTGAGCTCATTTTGCAGCGAGCCATACTGAGAGGAACTCGTTCCTCGAAGAACAGCGGACGTCTCGTGGGCTCACCATGCCTTCTAGCTATTCTGAGAGACACTCGTTCCTCGAAGAACAGCGAGCTCGTCTTTCATCAAGCGAGCTATTCCGAGAGACACTCGTTCCTCGAAGAACAACGAGCTCGTCTTTCGTCACGCGAGCTATTCCGAGAGACACTCGTTCCTCGAAGAACAACGAGTTCGTCTTTCATCAAGCGAGCTATTCTGAGAACAACGTTTCCGAGATTCGAAGAACAGGCCCAGCCGTGGATGAATCCACGGGCTGGGGCTATAATCCGACGGTTAGGCAGCAAAAGGGGGAACAGGACATGAAAAGACGCGTCGTCATCATGGGAGCGGCTGGTCGCGACTTCCACAATTTCAACACGTATTTCCGGCAAGACGATAGCTACGAAGTGGTGGCATTCACTGCCACGCAGATTCCAGATATCGAAGGCCGAATGTATCCCCCCGAGCTAGCGGGAAGCCTCTATCCTGCCGGTATCCCGATTCGGGCTGAAGAAGACCTCGTGTCCATCATTCAGGATGAGAACATCGATATCGTCGTGTTCGCGTATTCCGATGTCTCTCACCAATACGTTATGGAACGATCATCCATCGTCAACGCTGCTGGTGCCGACTTCATGCTGCTCGGACCCCGTTCGACGATGGTTCGCTCCAAGAAGCCGCTCATCTCGATTACAGCGGTGCGTACGGGCGCGGGGAAGAGCCAGACCACGCGGCGCGTTTCCGAGATTCTAAAAGCCCAAGGCAAGAAGCTGGTCGTGATTCGTCACCCAATGCCCTATGGCAATCTCGTCAAGCAAGAAGTACAGCGCTTCGAAACGTTTGAAGATCTCGATCTGCATGAATGCACGATTGAGGAGCGCGAAGAATACGAGCCACATATCGCTGCCGGAACGATCGTGTATGCAGGCGTAGACTACGAAAAGATTCTCCGCCAAGCCGAGGAAGAGGCTGACATCGTTATCTGGGACGGTGGCAACAACGACTTCTCGTTCTATCACGCAGACCTTTCCATCGTCGTGGTTGACCCGCATCGTGCCGGGCACGAGTTGCTCTACTACCCTAGCGGCGTGAACGTTCGGATGGCTGATGTCATTGTCATCAACAAGGTCGATACGGCGTCATTGGAGGACATCCACTTCGTCCGCGAGAACGTGCATGCAATGAACCCGCACGCAACCATCATTGAAGCCGCCTCGCCGATCCAGGTTGACAATCCATCCATCATCCGTGGAAAGCGCGTACTCGTCATTGAAGACGGCCCAACGCTCACGCACGGCGGCATGGAATACGGCGCTGGCGTCATCGCAGCGCAACGGTTTGGTGCAGAGACACTTGTGGATCCTCGTCCCTACACCGTCGATTCGATTTCTGCGACCTACCGCAAGTATCCCAAGATCGGACGGCTATTGCCGGCAATGGGGTACGGCGACCAGCAGATTCGCGACCTTCAGGAGACCGTCAATCGTGTCGAATGTGACGCCATCGTCATCGGCACACCGATTGACCTAAGTCGTCTGCTGACGTTCCCAGTTCCCGCAACGCGCGTTCGATACGAACTGCAGGAAATCGGGCTGCCAAATCTGGAGACCGCGATGAAGAACCACATGGGTGACAAGTTGTAGACATTACCCAATAGGAGAAATTTCAAAGGGCCTCGCTTGGGTTGCGGGGCCCTTGTCTTTGTTATAACTAGCTCGGGTTTCTAGCGGCAAACAGGAGCCCAAGCACAACACCAAAGGCACAACCAATGAGTGTGCCGTAGGCAATGTCACGAAACACAAAGCCGAAGGCAACGCCAACGACGGCTCCCAAAGGAACGAGCCGAAACAGATGTTTCCAACGAGATGTCAAGAGCCTACTCAGCATGCGGCATTCCCTCCGCATCCTCTTGAGAGGATGCCTTCACAACATCGAGAAACGCTTTCACGACTCTTGGATCGAATTGGGTCCCTGCGTTCTTCTCCAGTTCCTGAATAGCTTCTTCTTTGGCAAGCGCTTTCTTGTAGGGGCGCGCGGAGACAATGGCATCGTATGTATCCACCACGGCGACCACGCGCGCGCCTATAGGAATCTCATCCCCACTGAGTCCACGCGGGTATCCATCCCCATCAAAACGCTCGTGGTGAGCGCGAACGACCTCTGCTGCGCCAGAAAGGAACTGCTTCTTGCTCAGCATCTCTGCGCCATGATCTGGGTGCCGCTGCATTTCCTCCCACTCTGTATCACTGAGCGCAGACGTCTTGCCCAAGATCTCGTCAGCCACCATGACCTTGCCAATATCGTGGAGATAGGCGCCATAGGACAGGGCGATCAACTGCTTGCCTGGCAATCCCAGCCGTTCGCCAGTCAACGTAGCTAGACGTTCCAGACGGGAGCAATGGCCCTCAGTCTGTTGATCCTTCTCTTCGACGGATCGTGCCAAGGCCATGATTTCTTGCATGTCATCGCGAATCAGATGAAAGCTCGGAGGTGTGCAGACCAGAAGCAGCTCGACATCCGTCTCAACACGAAAGTACACTTCCTCTGGCAGTCCGTTGTGATAGATGTAGTCGCCCACTTGGATAGAGACCTCGCCACCCTGTCCATCCTCCAGCGCCAACACGCCACTCAACAGATACATGAACTCAAAACCGGCCCAATCGTCTGCAGCATAGAGATTGAAGTGTTTTCCCGCCTCTATGCGCTGGCGAGTGATCTCCAAGGAGCCACTCATGGCGAGCAATTCCAAGGACGTAGTTCGCTTGTCGACTCGATCCGACACTTCTCCTCTGCGCCGAATCGTTAACCCATCAGGCAAGTTGAGTTCCTTTCACTAATCCTGCAGTTCCTGTCTTCACTGCACCATTCTAGCTCAGTCTCATTGTATCGTTCATGGACGCTCGATACTTGGCTAGGTGCTGGCAGTCCTCCCTGTTTCCTGGCCTGCAATTCCCTCAGCAAGCTCCTCTTTTCCCTTCTCCCGCAAAACGCAGGCCATTCCAATGGCAACGCGGGGACTGCTACATAGAGCGGCCCCCGCGTCACAGGATCTATTAGAAATCGCTTGTGTGACTACTCAAGTCCTCCGACATTGATCGGGGAGGAGAGCAGAAGCACAGGCTGTTCTACGAGGTTCTGCCAAAGTCCGATGGCCTTTGCATGCGCAGGAACCTTCAGCGGAGCAGCGGCCATTTCAAGGCCTCCAACATTAATGGGAGCCGCAGCAAGCTCTAGTCCTCCAACATTAATGGGAGCCGAAGCAAGTTCCAGCCCGCCCACATTGATCGGCGAAGCGAGCATCAGCCCGCCAACGTTAATGGGATCGGCGCTTACAACAGCGGCAACAGAAGAAACTAAGGCGAGAGCTACGGCTAGCACCAAGAAGCGTTTCATGTGTACTTCCTCCTATGACTCAACTTGCTTCACTGAGCACGATAATTCCAGTTGCTGCTCCGGTACGGTCCAGCATGAAGCGATTGTGCCTTGGACGCAAGAGATTCAGACAACAGACGTATTACAGTCCCCAAGGAGATACCTAACAAGAGCGATGCTGGCGCGTACTTGGGGCTGGCACACGAGTATCCATTAGACGCTCCTGCAATGCGTCTGACGCGTTCCCGATCAGCATGTTCACCCAACTGGACGCTGCTCCGACGCGCCCTTCCCGAAAACACACATCGCCCGGATGGCAGGCGCTTCACAGTCTGGGCATACCCTTGACCGCAAACCCGCCGAGCGCTGCCAGAATGACGGCGATCCCGCTCCCTATGAGAACAGAAGACGTCGATGCCACGGTTAGCAACGCTCCGATCATTGCCAGCGAGATCGGTTGAAGCCCCTCGCAGATGGCGAACTGAGCCGCGAAGACGCGTCCCTGCAGCTCGTTGGGTACGCGGCTTTGAAAAATGACAGACTCGAATACGTTGACTGTCGCCACCGCCGTTCCGAGCATAACAAGGATGCCTGTCGAGAGGGTGAGATCTTTAGAAACGCCAAACAGGGTGAGCAACACGCCAATCGCCAGTAGACCAAGCAGGACCCCGAGGCCATGTCGACGCACCCTCTTGAGGATCGCCATCAGCAGGCCTCCGATGAGGAGCCCTGCTGAGACTCCCGCGCTCAGCACACTTAATCCTCGCGCGCCTGCATTGAAAATCTGATCGGACATGATCGGGAACAGCACGCTCAAGGGTGCCAGTAAGAAGTTGATCAACGCAAACAGCAGGATCAGGATGAACAAGCCCCTGCGGCTCCTCAGGAATCTGAATCCGCAGGCCGTATCCTCCAGGATTCTGCGCCACCCTTCTTCTCCCATTGGGCTTCTTGGTGATGCAAACCAAACCGACAGAAGCGAGATCCCCGCTACAACAAACGTTGTCGCATCAAGCCACAATGTAGGAGCCACGCCGAGTGCCCCGACAAGGATGCCTCCTGCCAGCAAACCCATCAGTCCGCAAATGCCGCGCGAAATCTGGTAGAGCGAGTTGGCTCTCGTCAATTGCCCCTTGGTGACAAGATTGGGGATCGAGGATTGCAGCGACGGTCTGTGGAAGGCCATGGCCGTGGCAGTTAGCGCTGCAAGGGCATACACATGCCAGACTTGGAGCACGCCCAGCATGAGCAAGGTTGCCGCCAGGCCGTACAGGGCGGCATTGATGAGATCCATAGCAACGAGAATGCTGCGACGATCATGCCGGTCGACGATGGCCCCAGCAATAGGCCCCAGAAGCAGATTGGGAATGGCAGCAGCAATCCCGATGCCGGCAGTAGCAGCCGTTGATCCCGTCCTCTCCCATATCCACCACATCCATGCGATGTATGACACCCGGCTGCCGAACATCGAAATGCTCTGGCCGCCCCACACAGTAAGAAAGACTCGATTCCGCCATAGCGGCCCATTCTTCGCCTTCATCGTTATGGCTTAGTATATTACACTCTGTGCATTCTGCAACTTCTTGACACTGAGGCACGTCAAGTCATCCAGACGCATGTGATGCGGCACGACATCCCAGCCACGAAACCTATTTAGAACGGGTATGCGCTCTCGTTGTGCCACTGGAGGCCGACAGTTACAATTCGCAGGATACCTGAAGCGATCACAATTTCCTACCACACGAGGAGGAATAGGAATGTCTGGAAGAGTGCAGCACATGAAATCAATCGACGGGAACACGGCTGCCGCCCACGTCGCGTATGCATTTAGCGATGTCGCCGCCATTTACCCGATCACCCCCAGCACGCCCATGGGCGAAATCGCCGATGTCTGGGCAGCGCACGGAATGAAGAACCTGTTCGGTCAACCGCTGCAGGTCACAGAAATGCAGTCAGAAGCTGGTGCCGCCGGTGCTGTCCACGGCTCGCTCGCAGCCGGTGCCCTGACTACAACGTTTACAGCATCGCAGGGGCTGCTGCTGATGATCCCGAACATGTACAAGATCGCGGGCGAGTTGCTGCCTGCAGTGTTCCATGTATCGGCCCGCGCCCTTGCCGCGCACGCCTTGTCCATTTTCGGCGACCACTCCGACGTCATGGCCACGCGCCAGACGGGGTTTGCATTGCTCGCTTCGGCCTCCGTTCAAGAAGCCGTCGACCTGGCCATGGTGGCTCATGTCGCAGCGCTTAAGTCCAAGGTCCCGTTCATTCACTTCTTCGACGGATTCCGAACATCGCACGAGATTTCGAAAGTCGATCTCGTGCCGCACGAAGAAATGGCAAAGATCATGCCGTGGGCTGCTGTCGCCAACTTCCGAAAACGAGCCATGAATCCTGAGCATCCGCATCTTCGCGGTACAGCTCAGAACCCCGACGTCTACTTCCAGGCACGCGAAGCCGCCAACAAGTACTACCTAGCCACCCCCGGCATTGTGGCAGAGGCGATGCACCAGGTCAGCGACTTGACAGGCCGCAGCTACAACCTGTTCGATTACGTCGGTGCGTCCGATGCCGAGAACGTCATTGTGGCGATGGGCTCGTCGTGTGACGTCATCGAAGAGACCGTCAACTACCTGAACTCTCATGGCGCCAAGGTTGGATTGCTCAAGGTCCGCCTCTATCGACCTTGGTCAACCGAATATTTCCTGAAGGCCATGCCGAAGAGCGTCAAGAAGCTAGCAGTGCTTGATCGCACCAAAGAACCTGGCTCCTTGGGCGAACCGCTCTATCTGGATATCAAGAGCGTCTTCCAAGGTACCGATCGCGACATCCTCGTGGTCGGCGGACGCTACGGCCTCGGTTCCAAAGACTTCACCCCGGCGATGGTTCAGTCGGTGTTCGACAACCTCAAGCTGGATGAACCCAAAAACGGCTTCACCGTCGGCATCAATGACGACGTCACTCACACATCGCTTCCCATGCCCAAGGCGATTGATGCCACACCTGAGGGAACGGTCCAGTGCATGTTCTGGGGTCTGGGTTCAGACGGAACCGTGGGTGCCAACAAGAACGCCATCAAGATCATCGGTGACAACACCGACATGTATGCGCAGGGCTACTTCGCTTACGACTCCAAGAAGTCGGGCGGTATCACCGTCTCGCACCTGCGATTCGGCAAGAAGCCGATTCAGTCCTCGTACCTCGTGCAGACTGCCGACTATGTCGCCTGCCACAACCCGGCGTACGTCGACAAGTACGATCTGCTCGCTGGTATCAAAGAAGGCGGCACCTTCGTCTTGAACTGCGCCTGGGACATGGAAGGCCTCAATGCCAACCTTCCTGGCTCGCTCAAGCGAACGATTGCTGAGAAGAAGCTCAAGTTCTACACGATCGATGCAGTCAAGCTCGCAAGCGAAGTGGGCTTGGGCGGACGCATCAACATGATCATGCAGACACTGTTCTTCAAGCTGTCTGAAGTGCTGCCGATTGATGAAGCCGTCACGTACCTCAAAGACGCCATCAAGAAGGCCTATGGCAAGAAGGGCGACAAGATCGTCCAGATGAACAACGACGGTGT
>SPBW01000225.1 GCA_004525685.1 Candidatus Atribacteria bacterium | reverse complement strand
GTGCTTTTCCGTAGCTTGCTTTCTTGACAGTCACTGTCGTGCAGGCTACCATTCGTGACTAGTTACGGATCTGTAGCTCAGCTGGTTTAGAGCGCTCGCCTGATAAGCGGGAGGTCCCTGGTTCGAATCCAGGCAGGTCCACCACCGGGGTTGATGAACATCATCGACCCCGTTTCTCTGTTCATCACAGCGATTCATTACGTCCTGAGTGCAGACTACGTATTCCGCAACAGATGGGATCGCATGATCGATTGCCGAGCCTGGGGCTGTGTCTGGAAGCCAAGTATCATCCAGAGTGTGGTGACTGCCTTGCCTACGGAGACTGGCTCAATAACTGACCTCCATCTCTGGAGGGCTCTTCACTGCGGCTTTTGTCTTCCCATGTGGTGACGTCTACTATGTCAGGCGGAGGCTGATTGCTCATGCGACGGATAGCTAGTGCTACTGGCATATTGATTCTTGTTTCTCTGGCTCTTTCTCTATCGGGGTGTATGGATGCCCGGGCTACGTTCAGCTGCTCAACAAAATCCGGTTTGGTACCGCTGGAAGTCCTGTTTGATGGGTCTGGGGCTACTGGGGGCGACGATGGACGGATTGCTCAATACCTATGGGACTTCGGCGATGGCAATGTAGGCAGTGGAAGAACCACGCTTCACACCTACGAAGAGCCGGGAACATTCACAGTGGAACTGACGATCATCACCGACTCGGGAGCTGTGACATCATCAGGTTGGATGGACTCTGAGACTATCTCGGCCTTGGCCCTCCCGACGGCAGCCTTCGTCGCAACACCTGATGAGGGCCTTGCTCCGTTGGAGGTGAGCTTCGACGGGACACTGTCTACACCTCAGCGTTCGACAGCCTGGTTTGTATCACCGGACGTGCAGCGGATTGAGGAGTTCCGCTGGGACTTCGGCGACGGAGCGACGGGGGAGGGTAGCGGTTGGCGCACCTCGGAATTCTTCAGCATGTGGAGAAACGAGCCGGTGAGCCACACCTACGCCGCTCCTGGAGCATATGAGGTCACACTGACGGTCACCTGCAATTTCGGCTACAGCGACACGGTGTCTCAGACGATCACTGTGGGCACATCTGGCGGAGACGCTGACGATGAAGAGGATCTGGACGAAGGTTTCGACATCGGCACCATCACATGGGAGCCTGGAGACGAAGAGGAGGACGAGGGCGATTGCGTCTTCATCGAGGGGACAGTCCAGAACAACGGGTCCGTGGCTGCTGGGGTTGAGCTAACAGCGACGGCGTACAATGCCACTAGCAATCCAGTGGGAACGTTCACCTACTGGCCGGCCGGCGGAACGAACATCGGCGTAGGCGTCAACTACGCGTATGGATTCTTCCTGTGCGATCTATCGGTTCCCGGGGAACAGGTGATGACTGTCGAGGTTATCGTTACGGATGCCATTGTCTATTGACGCAAGCTGGATCATGACGTGGTTCAGGAACGTTAACTTGGGATGAAACCTGGGGGAGCGGACTCCACTCATACAGCAATGAGGATACAGAGAGAGACGCGTTCTGAGCCTCCAGCGAACTGAAGGTTTCATCCTCAGTTCGCGAACTCCGACCGGATGGGAATCGTCTTTCTGGCAGGATCAGGGCTGAGGTTCAGAGTAATCCACCCGGATGGTAACAGTGTTAGCAGGGTCGGATAGTATGTTGTGGGAGGAATTGTTGACCCACTCATCTATCCACGTTGTGCCTTCCCAATCTTGCCATCGCTCGTATGTGAGCAGATCGAAGGTGCCTTCCCCTACCCCAACCACTTCGTAGAAGCGCGACCTGCGACTTTCTGACCAGTGCGAGTGGGCGATGTTGTATCCGCGGAGCTCCTCCACGTACCACCAATCATACATGGGGTGAAATACATTTCGGTTCGTCTGCCTTACGTGGAAGTACGCGACATCCTCCTCTGTATCACTAAGCGTCATCTGGAGAAACGTATTCGAGTATGTCTCGTCGTCCCAGCTAGTAGCGGTGAATGTCTTAGTGGCCTTGTTGTAGGTTCCGGTATCTGGCTGAAAGCCTGCAGCGATAGGACCCTCGTACGTGGTAATCGGGGCGTCGGGCCAAGACTGCTCTGAGATAGTCACCATGAGCCAGTAGCCTATGTCCACGTTGACTACCTCGCCGCCGGAGTGCTCTCCGTAGGTGATATCTGGGGTACCGCCTCCGGCAATTGCATCAAGAATCTGGTCAAGCAGTTCGCATCCGCTTAGCAGTGCTACACCAACTACTAGTAGGCCAATGAGTAATAGTCTCTTGTGCATGAGTCTCCCTTCCCTGCAGCCGCACATGGATTTCATCACGCGCGTTGACAGAATACAGGATAGATTTCGTGCGTCCAATGTTTGGCATCGGATGGGAAGAGTCGAGGGATATGCGAGAATGAAATCGGCTGCGGCTTGTGTACTGAAGAGACAAGAATGGCTACCGAGTCTTGTGCTTCAGAAGTTCGAAGCTCGTCCAGGCAGGTCCACAGCAGGGGACAGAAGTTCCGGTAACGCTATCTTTCTCAGCACCCCTCTTCAATTAGCAAAGTCCTTTCGCATAAACAAGAAACCTCTCCTGTCGAGGACCGAGGTCCAATGACTTGATCCATTGGCAAAAACGGCGCGATAGGTGGGCTTATTGCTTGGCATGTCCGCGATCAGGATGAATCCGCCTTGGAAAGCGCGACGCATGACTCGGCTCAGAACGGTGATCCGATCTTCCTCAGCGAGCATATGAAGGACGCGGTCCAGGATAACGACATCAAAGCCTCCGCCTATCTCAAAGCTCGTGATGTCTGCAATGACGCCGCGGACTTGGAGATCCTCTCGCTTGGCATCCTCCTCCATCTGATGGACGCCAGTTTCCGACGTATCGACTCCAATCACATTGTGACCGTGACGTGCCATCATGATGGCATCACGACCTTGTCCGCATCCAAGGTCTAGAATCTGAGCGCCTTCTTTCTCATAAGCCTCGAAGAACGCGGCGATCTCGGGGAATGGCTCGCCACAGCAGTTGCGAGCTTCTTGGTATAGCTTCTCGTATTTGTCATCCTGGCTCATCATAGATTCATGATGGAGTAAGAAGTGTGTATGCGCCAGCGGGGAAGATTGGTGGTCAAATGAGGAATGTAGATCGTATCTCAAGAGTTCGAAGCTCGTCCAGGCAGGTCCATACAAGGGATTGATGGGTCTCATCAGCCCCGTTCTTCTTCACCCTGTCCGCCCACTTTTGGCGAGCAGACAATCGCAGAAGGGTTCACACAGTTTCCTACTCCTCTGGCGGAATCAATTCGATACGC
>SPBW01000181.1 GCA_004525685.1 Candidatus Atribacteria bacterium | reverse complement strand
CGGTCATGCACAATGACTTCGCAACGCGCACCGTGAGTTCGTTGTATGCAATCTTCCACCATGCCGCCAGTTTAGGACTCAGGCCGTACTCACGTCTACTGCGAGGATCGACCGTAAGGGCCTTGTCTCGGCATGGCGATCCTACGCGTCATTGCAGGCTGCCCCTATGCTAGGACCGGACCTCGTCGATGGCGCGCGAGCCTGTGTCGAATGCGGCCTCTGCGAGACGCGCCGTCCATACGGTTTGGAGATTCGCGAGACGCTGAAGGCACAAGTCGCCTTCTTCGATCGTGTGATTGCGTAGGTTCAAAGGGCATGCCAAGTCACAGAGTCCGCTTGGATCAAGAGAATCAGGATTCGTATCTTGAGGGTGATGCCAAGAGAGGAGACTGGATCGTGCCCCTCGGCGGCGGATCAAGACAGCAGGAATCAAGATCTGAACCCGAAATCCGAGTTGGCATCGAGCATGTTCGAGCAGGGATAGTCCTCGCTTCTCACAGGGTGAGGACGATTTTGCCACTGGCGCGTCCTGAGTCTAGATGACGCATGGCTTCGTTGAATTCTTCCATAGGCACGGTTCGGTCAATCACTGGAGTCACCTTGCCTGATTCGATGAGCGCACGCAGCTCAGGCAGATCCTTTGGCTTGGGTGTGGCCATGTAGGTAGACCCTTGCCGCCGAACGAACATCGAAACGGCGAGCGCTTTGAGGATGTAGGACATTCCGCTGTTTCCGCTGTTGGGGATGTGTTGCCCCGTCGGCGTGAGCACGCGACGACATGCTGACAGAGAATGATTCGCTACCTGATCGAGTATCAGATCATAGCGTGGGCCGCCCTGTGTGAAGTCTTCTTGGGTGTAGTCGATGACGTGATCGGCGCCAATGGATCGCACCATCTCAACATTCCGCGTGCTACAAACGCCGGTAACCTCCGCGCCGTAGGCCTTAGCGATCTGGACAGCGAACGTCCCCACGCCGCCAGATGCTCCGTTGATGAGCACCTTCTGCCCCGGCTTGACCTTCCCCGCATCGCGAATGCCGTGAAGCGCGGCAATCGCCGAGGTCGGTACAGCAGCGGCTTGTTCGAGCGTGAGGTTGCTCGGTATCAGTTCCAACTTCTCTTCAGAAGCGACTACGTACTCGGCGCAGGTATGGTCGACGGCACCAAACACTTCATCGCCGCGTTTGAAGCGCGATACGTTCACCCCGACGGCTTCGACAACGCCCGCCAGATCATAGCCAGGAATGTAGTCCTTGGGCTTCGGGAACCCAACCATGAAGCGGGTAAACACAGGTACCCCCCGCATCATGAACACATCGCCAGCATGAAGCGCGGCTGCATGCACGCGAACCAAGACATCGTTGTCCTTCTTGATCCGCGGCTTCGCGATCTTTCTCAGCTCAAAACCATCTGGCGATCCGTATCCCGTCTGAACAATTGCCTTCATCTGTGTCTCCCCTTCACATCCCTCGCATGTGCTGAGCATCCCACTGGACCGCTGAGCTTGGCATGGAACACCTAGCCGTCGTGAAGCTTCTGCTTCAGAGTCCGAGCGAACTCCCGCGCACGTTCAAGATCGTCATCATTCGGTCTTCCCTTGTTCAGCCCTCCAAACCAATGGAGGAAGCTGTTTGTGTTAAACCCTGCGCAGCCGAACTCGCCGACGATCCTGTAGCCTTTGGACTGCAGGATCTCTCTCAGTTTCGAGTGATTGTTGAGCACAAACGCGGGCGATGCCGCAATCCCCGGCGCCCCAAACGTCGAGAAGATGAAGGCATCCCGACCCGATGCCGGATGGAGCTCGGCGGCAAGCCGATGGATGGACTCGTGATGCGTCGCGCTGTAGATGCCCGACCCCAACCCGATCAATCGGGCCTTCTGGACATCGTCGGGCGTCACTTCGGACGGCTCCGCCACCGCGGCGCCGAGAACCTCAGCCATCGCTCTGGCGATCTTCGCCGTGTTCCCGTGATGATAGGAATACACAACCAAAAGCACATCTTGTGACAACGAGGCACTCATCCCGTCGCCTCGTCGATGGCGGCGAGCACCTTCACGCGCAGCTCGCCGGCTTGATGCTCCGGGCGATCTTCTTCGATGACCTTCAACACGTCTGGCCCACCGTGCTTCGATACGACGATTCGATGGTGTTTCAACCGACACCTCCCGATCCCTGAGTTCGACAATCCCTACGGTATCCAAAACGACGCGACATCTGCGCTCCAGTCTGGCGCGTCGCCGCCACCTCGTACCCTAACCAATGTGTCGTGCGCGGGCAAGCCATACAGGGATCGGAATTCAAGGGACACATACCCTAATTCGCACAGCCCCGACGGCCCTTGGCGGTGAGTCGTTTATTCTCACATTGAGAGCGCCTGCGGGCGCACACTGCGCAAGCGAACTCCCGGTCCGAGTCTCAAGAGATAGCACAGAACGCTGTTTCTTCGAAATGGTGGGAAGACCCGATTCTTGCGAATTGGCAAAGACCGCTGTTCCTTCGGAATAGTGGAAAGCCCTGTTCCTTCGGAATGGGGTATGTGTCCCTCGAACTTATGCGTATCAAGTATCAGGCTTTGGATTTCCTCCTGTTGGGGCTGCGCTGTTATCGCTTGCCATAAGCTATGGGAATAACAGTCCCGAACCAACGGGGCCGAGAACATAATCGTTGATAGGATCGACCCTGACGTTGCCAGTAGCCCCAACCACTATATCGATAACTCTCCAGATGCCGGATGGTCCTTTCTGTCCTCCCACCCTAGTATCCTGGGGCTGACCTGCTGGGGGAGTGAACCTATAAATCCCGATTCCGTCTATCACCACATTGACTACTGCACCCGAGGTCTCGATGTCGCCCGCGCCAGTATAGTGCCTCACTGAGAAACGGTATGTCCCTGGGCGTAAATTGGTGATAGATGTCACCTCCGGCCCGTAGCTAGTCGTGTCATCGGTATCCAATGCTGCATAAGGCTCCGAAGTGAGAGAACCCAGATTCTCGAAGTAGACATGGAAGGTTCCGGCCATATTCGCTGCTAGATGGCTATCCAGATCACTGGGGCTTGCTCCCCAAGTTAGCGTAATCTGTACTGTGGGTGCATCCAGGAGTATGTCTCCAATATAGTTCTCCGTACCTTGGGCAAAGGGTCCGAAGGTGTAGATAGGGCCCTTTTGTCCGCCCTTGGAAGCCTGGCACGTGAATACCACACCGGCCTCTATGGGAATGCGACGGAAGGTTCCGTCTGCGGGCGTGCACCTTTCCCCACTGTTCCACGTGCCCGCTTTTTTCACGGCACTCGGGTTCGAGCATTTAACCTGCGCGCCCTGGACGGGGTTGCCAGAACTATCCACTACGCGCCCACTGACGTATGCCCGTGGATAGGAAACATCGTTATTCCAGACGGAAAAGTGGCTGATTGTCCCGACAAAGCACCCTGAAGCAGGGTCATAAATCCCCTGACCCTCCTCTTGCCAATAGCCTGTCTCGGTATCGAAATACCAAAGAGGGCAGGTACCCATGCTCGTAGCCGCTTCCTGCATGCTAATGGGTACTGGAATCTTGACAGTAGCGGTTTCTCCAGCAGCCAACTGGAGATCCCCACTCCACCCGGTCACAGAGATGTCCATAAACCCGAGGGATTTGATGGGAACAGTCGCGCCCGCTTCGGAGATCCCCATGTATTCTCCAGGGAAGGCATTGGCCTCGATATCATCAGAGGGGTCAAACACCGTCAAGGCAACATTCGCGGTACCTGTGAAGATGTTGCCTTGGGAGTCCACCAGTGAATCTGCTGAAATCACAATCGCTCCACCATCCGGGGTAGTCACGGTTCCGCCACTTGCGGTGCTAATGGATTGGCTGGTGCCTACCGCGCCCATGGGAGCTTCTACAAAACTACTTCTGCCCACTTGGACTTCTGCTATCTGATAAGCGGGAGCATAACCATTCTTGCTAAACTGGACGGGCACTCTGTCACCCGGAGCGACGTTCGCGATGCTAAACCAGCCCTGGTTATTTGTGTCGGCGGTTTGACCACCCACGGTAACCGTTACGCCTCCTAAGGCGTTGCCAGCAGTGTCGGTAGCCTTGCCCATCACAAGCCCGTAGTTTTCGGTGACCACTACAAGAGGGATAAAGAGGTTCAGCAAATAGTCACACCCCGCCGTTATTGGGAGCACGCATAAGCCTATCAACAATACGTACAAACATTTCTTAGTTCCGCTGCTCATTTCGACCTCCATTCTCTAGCTCACCCTATTCCAAGAGGGAAGGGAAAAGCAAGTGTCTGCATTGCCTCACCAACAAGGCACCCGTAGGCAAT
>SPBW01000057.1 GCA_004525685.1 Candidatus Atribacteria bacterium | reverse complement strand
CCTGCAGGCATTGTGCCGGTTCTGACACCGGCTTCTCCCGGTGGGTTGGCTTGGGGCGATGGTGCATTGTGGGTGGCCTGCTTGTCGGATGGGAAGATCTACAAAGTCAACCCCCACATGTCGCCGAGTGATCCCAACCACATTCTGGCTGAGCTCGAAAACGGTGCGTTCGATCCGTTTGCCTTGACGTACGGTGGTGGGTACTTGTGGGTTAGCGACTTGGGCACGGGGCTCATTCATAAGGTCAATCCCCACACAGGCGCTGTCGTTGCTTCCATCGATGCGCCCGGTGTGGCTCCACACAGCCTGTTGGGGTCCATGGGTATTGTTCTGGTCGCACCAATGGGGCTTGCGTGGGACGACGGCCTGCTGTGGGTGGCTACAGGGTCAACGCTGTACAAGCTTGAGCCGAATACTGGCAACGTGGTTGCGTCGATCCCCTCGCCGGGGACGTCTCCCTTTGGCTTGACCTTCGATGGTCGCTATCTGTGGAATGCGGATCAGAATGGAAGCTTGAAGGGACGACTCTATCGGATGGCGGCTCCGTAGAAGCGAGAATGAACGAGGGCCAGCATGCTGGCCCTCGCCTGATCTTCACGGAGACGCCGCCTTGTCCTAGCGATACACGGTGATGGTAATGACATTGCTGAGCCTGGGGATGATGTCCGCTTTCGAGTTAATCCACTCGATTGGATTTGCAGCACTATAGCCTTCGCTCTCCCGCGCCCATCCCTTGTATGTCAAGAGCTCGACGATGTCTTGCACTTGCACGCCGTCTACCTCATAGGTGCGCGGGTTGTCCGTCGCAGAGCCGTATCGGTCGAGGACGTGCATTCCGCGGATTTCGTTCATGAACGTCCAGGCGAACCAAACGTTTGACTGTGTCTGGCGCATGTAGAAGGATTCGACATACTCCTCGGTCGCATTGAGCGTTACCTCCATGTAGGTATTGGAGAAGTTGCCCACCGCGTTGTCCCACGTGGCGGTGAATGTCTTGGTGGCTGCATTGTAGCTCCCAGTCTTGGGCCCGGTTGCTGCCACGACCGAACCCGGGGAGGTCGCAACCGGGTAGGCGGGCATGATTCTCTCTGAGATCGTAGCATCCAGGCTGTAGCCTATGCTCACACTGGTGATTGCTCCGGGAGTGGTCGTTCCACCGCCCGGAGTCGTGCCGCCAGTAATCGAATCGATAATTTGGTCAAGCAGGTCGCAGCCGCATAACAGCGCCATGCCGACCACGAGTAGGCCTATCAGCAGCAGTCTCTTGTGCATTCTTAGCCCCTTTTCCATTGCCTCACGCCACCACTCTGCGTTCTGCCAGGATAGCGAGTGGAGCGTGCATTTCCAACATGCTGTTGTCGTCACGTGAGACACGCAGTGCTGCAGGCTCGCCTTTGGGTATAATCCGCGATCCATTTGACTCCTGCAATCCTTGGGATTGCCTTGAGAATAGCCATCAGGTCCGGACATTCTCTCCTTCCAGTGCTCTGTGCCTCGACAGGGAATGTGGTAATATCTCCGGCTCATGAGCCCACTGCGAAGGTACCTTGATCAGGTCAGACAATTCCAGTCAAATGCCCGGTGGTATCTTGTCTTTAGCATGATGAGTGGGTTTGCCATGGGCATCATGCGGCTGTTGTTCAACCTCTATGCACGGTCATTGGGATTCGACTTGAGCGCTATCGGCTGGCTGGTGGCCATGCCTCCGCTGGTGGTAACGTTCTTTGCCATACCGATGGGCATGTTGGGACACAAGATCGGCTTTCGACACACGTTGATTATAGGCGTCTTGCTGATGTCGGGGACGCTGCTTGGTATTTCGCTCTCCACGGTACTTGTCGGACTCATTGCCTTCTCTCTGTTGCGTGGATTTAGCGAGACACTGCTTCAGGTAAGCAGTGCTCCGTTCATGGCTGAGAACAGCACATCGGAAGAGCGCACGCACTTGTTCAGTGTGCAGTTTGCCGCTCGCATGTTTGCCAACTTCTTCGGGCTGTTGCTGGCGGGCGTGTTGCCAGGAATCATCGGCATCGCCTTCAGTGTGGGGGCTGAGTCACCGACAGCCTATCGTGGCGCGTTGATGGTCGGTGCCGCGCTCTATGCCCTGGCCATGCTGCCCTTGTTGCGTACGAAGGCGCCTCCAGCGTCGCATTCCAGTACCGAGCCCATTCGCGTACGCGAGATGTTCCACTCTCCCGGACTGCTCATCCGACTCTTCTTGCCACAGGTCGTCATCGGGCTGGGCGCAGGCGCTCTGGTGCCATTCCTTAATCTGTTCTTCAAGGCCAAGTTCGGCATGCCTGACGTCGCTTTGGGAACGCTGTTTGCTGTGCAGTCGGTGTTGATGGCGTTCGCCACACTCATGGGTCCTGTTTTGGCGGATCGCTGGGGCAAGACCAAGACCGTTGTGGGGTTGCAAGTATTGTCGGTTCCCTTTCTCGGCATTCTCGGATACATGCCGATGCTGTCCTTGACTGCCGTGGGTTTCCTGTTCCGTGCGTCGTTGATGAATGCGGCCAATCCGCTCTACACAGCGTTTGTCATGGAGAAAGTGCCAGTCCGTCAGCGTGGTGGCGCTAGTGCGATGATGCAGATCAGTTGGCAAGGCACGCGCGCCCTAAGCTCGCTAGGCAGCGGCTACCTGCAAGAAGTCAGCGGCTTCACCTTGCTCTTTCCGATAACGATCGTGATGTACTCGCTGGCGTCGTTCCTGATCTACTCCTTCTTCATCAAGCCAAGAAAAGAGAGAATTGCATAGCTTGCGATTCTCCAAGCAACGCGAAGCGTTGCCTTCTTCACATCAAGGGCAAGTCTCCAACAAAGAAGACGGGAACCCTGCGGGTTCCTTGGAGAATCCGACTGTGTCGAATTCTCTGGCGAAGCGTGGGGAACGGGAACCCTGCGGGTTCCTTGGAGAACGGGAACCCTGCGGGTTGCTTTGAGAATTCGGCAGAGCCGCGAATTCTCTTGGGAGACTTACGGGCACAACTCAAGAGGCTTCGCGGGATGACTCGTATTGCCATTCCTATCACAAGAAAAGGGCCGCCCAGTGAGCGGCCCCTTTGCATGGGCAACAAGCAATCGGATTACGGTGCCGGCTCTTCGCACGTGAAGGTGAACGTCATGGAGAAGTTGAGGCCGCTGCAGGAGCGGGTCTCGCCAACGGATAGGGTGAGATACAGTTCGCCAAAGGGTATACAGCAGGGATTGTCGCATGCCAGCGGTGCATAGCAGCCGCAGAAACAGCCGCTGAACGTGCGGCAGGCTTCGACAATCTTCACGGGATACGATACATCGCTGGCTGTGGTCATCACGATGATGTTGTAGTACCCGGGCAGAACGATGGCGCCGTTGTCGGCGGCAAGATCCCATTCCATGATCGTCCAGCGTCCGACGGGGTCACCGGGGAAGATCTCGGTGCGGACAACGGTTCCGTCCCACGTTTCCACGCGCCAGCCGAAGATGCTTGGCGTAACACTCGTGTTGTGCATCATGAAGTAGTCGATCGGCGCTTCCAGCACAAACTCGATCGTCTCAGTAGTCTTGAACGCCAAATAGCAGTCCGGTGCCTCTGGTGCCTCGCACCCACACTGTGCCCATGCGCCCAAAGACAAGAAAGTAACGAGCAATACGGCAACCAACCCTGTTGATTTCATCGAACAACCTCCCCTTCCCCTATGCTTTGAATGCAACGTAGAGCTCTGTCGCTTCATGCGGGGAATCTACACCCCCAAGACGACGAAAGTTTCCATGACAGTGTCTGGCGTCGCTTCTTCTTGAGATATTCGTTCTTTGGGCCAACAGAGTCGGCTACATCAGTCTACTGCTCAGCGATCCATGCATCGATTAGTTGTCGTACGAAAACCAAGGGAACGTTCCCAGTGCCCAGAACGATATCGTGGAAATCGGCAAGGCTGAACGTATCTCCGAGTGCGGCTCGGGCTATCTCGCGAAGATCGAGCAACTCAAGCATGCCTACCATGTATGCCGTTGCTTGGCCGGGGATGACGGTGTAGCGCAACACGCGGTACTCGGCCGTGCCGCGTGCGTCACCCGAATTCGCCATGACGTACTCCACTGCTTCCTCGAATCCCCAACCCATGAAGTGGATGCCCGTATCGACGACCAAGCGGACGGCTCGCAGTAGTTCATACTGCAAGCGTCCTAGGTTGCCGTACGGATCGTTGTCATAAGCGCCAAGTTCGTGCATTAATCGCTCAGAATACAGCGCCCAGCCTTCGGTGAATCCGGTGAATCCCGCAGATTGTCGTAGTAGTGGTAGCTCCTGCTCCTGGGCCAGCGCAATCTGAATGTGGTGGCCGGGGATCGTCTCGTGATAGGCGATCGTCGGTTGGTCGTATCGCGAAATGCTACCGCTCGTGGTGACGTAGTAGGTGCCCGGCCGTGAGCCATCGAGCGCGGGTCCAACGTAGTAGCCGCCTTGTGCAACACCGACAGCGATGACCGCCGCCTCGGGAAGTGTCGTGAACGCATGTGAATCGAGGATGAATTGAGCCGCCTGGTTGATGAGCGCAGATGCTTCAGCAACGGCCTGTTCGCCGTACAGCATGCCACCATCGCTCTCGGCGCGGGCAAAGATTGCGGACATCGTGCTTGATTCGGGCATGCTAAGCTCGCCGGCCGCTTGCCGCACCTCGGCTTGCAGTCGAGTGACTTCACGCAATCCGAGCGCGTGGATTTCGGAAGCCGCCAAGTCAGTGCCGGTGTGATAGCGAAGGAGGGCTTCGTAGGCCTCGCCTCCTCCTGGGAACTGGTTCAGGGAGATGGCGTCTGGGGCCATGCGGGCTTGGCGCGTGACGGCTGAATACAGGCGCTGGTAGGCGGGCTTGACCACTTGGTCGATGGCCGTTGCCGCTGCGTCCAGGTACACCTGGAGCTGGCTCGGCGAAAGCCGCTCGATCGCCGCAGCCTTCGTGGCGAGGGTCTCGTAGAAGGGATGACTGCGGGTTGCTCTCGTCCTCAGCGTCCAGATCCCGTTTGTTGCCCATTCGAGTACAAGCCGCGGCGCGATGATGCCTAGAGCTTCCCGGCGTTCCATCTGGCTGATGATTTGATCGAACTGGATACCCAAGCGATTTAGCCGCGCCAGATAGTCGATGACGTCTTGCTCGGACGAGAACGGATGGGCGTCCGTGAGCGTGAACTCGGTATAGCCATGGAGACTTCGCGTGGTCATGAAGTGGACGGGATACTCAAGATCGAAGACGTCTTGCATCCTGACTCGATCGTCCCAGTAGAAGGCCGCGATGTCGTAGGTGATGCGCTGCTCCTCAGAGAGGTCGTTTCGATCATAGGGGAGAAGAAGGTCCAGGATGAGCGACTCGATGGCAAAGGTCTCTTCGACGAACGACTCGGAGTAGTTGTCGAGGGCATCGTTAAGGATGCCGTACTCGGCTGCCAGGCCACTGGATGAGACGCCCTCGGGCGAGCGGAGAAGATAAAGGCGATAGGACTCTTCGATGAAGTCATCGAAGCTCAAGTCATCAAGAGCCCCGCCGATCACGGTCAATGTTGGAGCGACCCAGGGCGTTGCAGCATGGGCAGAGATTGAGGCCAGGGCCATCACCAGAATCACGACAACGAGTCCAAAACGACGCATGAGTCCTCCTTCATTGTTCCAGAAAACCGTTGAAACTGAATCATACACGAGGCGCGTCTCTAGGGCGTTTCAGATTGCGTCTCAAAGGCAACGCTGATTGCTTCCATGTTTGCGCTTGCTCTGCGCCTCCGCGCCTCTGCGAGAGATGCCTGTTCGACCTTGCCAGAAAGGCTTGGGTTGTCTTGATCGTGCCGCAACTCATCTGCGCATGGAGGGAGTTGCTTGGGCGAAGCTTGATGAGGTACAAGCTTCGCATGTCGCTTCCGAAAGCTTCAGGTTTGGTTTTCTAGGCAGGCGAGACTGATTTTGATGTCGTCATAGGAGGCGCTTCCGTCGAGCTCTTTGAGAATACCCATAACTCGTGCTGTGCCGACGTTCTTGGCGGCTTGGGCAATTTGCTCGAATGTGGCGGTATCAACCCATGGCTCGGGAGTGGTCAACTTCTTGTGCGCAATGTAGTCGAGCAGGTATTTCAGCGCCGTTTCCGGTTTCTTTTCGATGGCGTCAGAGACAGCAACAAGCGATTCACCCTTGTCGAATCGTCCAAACGCGAGCTGCTTGGAGAGATTGATTGTCGATTGGGAACTCTTTCGAGTTCCTTTTGAGTACTTGCGTACTCGGCCTGCTTTTGGAGCCGGGCGAATCGTGGGATCAATGTCCTGTTCTAGGCTATGACTGCGGCAGTATTCGCAAATCGTGGCGACGAACTCATCACCATATTGCCGCGCCTTGGCTTGCCCGACGCCGGTGACTTCGAGGAGGTCGTCCACTGTCGAAGGCCGTTTTCTTGCCATGTCACGCAGGCTCGTGTCGCCAAAAACGATGTAGGCGGGAACGCTTCGTACGCCGGCAATCTTGCGGCGGAGGATGCGCAGTGTGTCGAACAATCCCCGATCGACGCCGTCCCACGAATCTTCGGCGACGGTCCTGCGCGGCTTGTCTGCCGGCTTCAACAACCGAGGTGTCTCTTCGCCGCGAATCGCCTTCCATCCCCGCGGCGTGATGGAGAGGACGCTGTACTCGCCGCGCTTCTCAAGATGGCCTTGTCCCACCAATTGCTCGATCCAGTCGCGCACCAGCTTCTTGGTGTATTGGGATAGCAGGCCATACGTGGATAGCTCATCGTGGCGCGCTTCCAGCAGCCGCTGCTCTTTGGAGCCCACCAGCACATTCGCCGTGTAGTCCGCGCCGTAGCGCTGATCGAGCCGGAACACACACGACAGGATCATCTGGGCCGATGTCAACGCATCGTCAGCTAGCTCAAGGTCGCCAAAACAGACGTCGCACGCTTGGCAGTTGTCGGTCTCCAACCGTTGCCCGAAGTACTCGACGAGAGCACGATGCCGGCAGGTGACGCCTGAAGCGTAGGCCGACATGTCTCCCAGCTTGATGTGTGCGACGCGCACGGCTTCCTCGGATTCGGATTGCTCGATGATGTACTTCCAGGTGCCATAGTCGTTGCCGCCATACAGCAAGATGCACTCGGCGTCGAGGCCGTCACGGCCGGCGCGTCCGGACTCCTGCTGGTAGTGCTCCAATGACTTGGGCATGCCGGCGTGAATCACGGCGCGGACGTTCGGCTTGTTGATGCCCATTCCGAAGGCGACCGTCGCCACGATGATGTCCACATCCTCTTTGATGAACGCATTCTGAGCCTGCTTCCGCTCCTCGTCACTGAGCCCGGCGTGATAGGCGACAGCTCTGTATCCTGCCTTCTGCAATCGGTCGGTCAAGTCGTCGACGTCGGCGCGGCGAATGCAGTAGACGATCGAGGATTCCCCCTTGTGGCGGTCGAGTACATCGCACACCTGGCGGAGCACATCGGTGCGGCGCTCGACCGCATAGAGCAGGTTGGGGCGATCGAACGATCCGACGAGGACCTTTGGATTCACAAGACGAAGCTGATCGACGATGTCGTCGCGCACCTGCTGCGTGGCGGTGGCGGTATAGGCGTGGATGGCAATGCTGGGAAACGTTCTCTTGAGGCTGCCTAGGCGGCGGTATTCGGGCCGGAAGTCGTGTCCCCACATGCTGACGCAGTGGGCTTCGTCTACGGCGATCAGCGAGATCGTCTGCTGGTTCAGGAATTCAGCAAACCCATCGATCATCAGCCGCTCTGGCGACACGTAGAGAATCTTGAGTTCGTTGCTGCGGATGGACGCGATGACATCGTCCTGCTCGTCAGAGGTTTGGCTGCTGTTGAAGCATGCCGCAGCGATGCCGCACTCGGTCAATGCGTCAACCTGGTCCTTCATCAGCGAGATGAGCGGACTGACCACGACGGCCATCCCCGGCAGTCGTACCGCAGGAACTTGAAAACAGAGTGACTTCCCGCCGCCGGTGGGCAGGACGACGAGAGAATCGCGGCTGGCGATGCCGCACTCGATGGCTTCCCGCTGGAGGGGAAGGAAGCTTTCGTAGCCCCAGAACCGTTTCAGAACCTCAGCAACGCCGTCCACAGTCTTCCCCCCAATCGATACCGGATGGTACGACATCGCCGGGCCGGACGCCCCATGCCCGATGGGACAAGCGGGCTTTGACAGACTTGGCACAGCGCACTACGCTTTGTTTCCGGAACGAACCTAGGATGAGGCTTTGGAGGCTGCCATGAAACGCTCATTCGCCTTTGCGGCGCTGCTGTTCCCGTGCTTGTTGCTGGCGGTCAGCTGGATCGCTGGCGCAACGGACGCACAGATGTACTTCTCGACCGACAAGAACGGCGCCAATCGGATCACGAATGTCCAGGAAGGGAGTGAGGTTTGGATTGTCGTCATCGACAACGATCAAAACGTCGACTGCGACGTGCGCGACAAGATGTGGCCCGACGTCAAGATCATGGATCCGAAGACCGGCGCGTACATCATCTGGAATCCGATTGAGGACGACCTGACCTCGGACTACCTCGAAGAAACGGGTGCGGACACCGGCGTGTTCGTCTCCAAGCGCGCGTTTCAGATTGGCACGCGCGAGGCTTTCGACGAGGAATACAAGAACACCCACGTGGTGGATACGGAAGGATCTCCGCCGGACGACTTCATGTGGGGGGCCTATCTCTACTCCGATATCGAGCAGGAGAGTGTCCCCCCCAAGGACGTGCCTGGCGTGCGGGGCGACATGCAACGTTGGGTTGGCTCGACCGGTGGAGGATCTCCGCTTGGCTACAGCATCGGATTCATCAGCGCTCCCCTCGCCAACTACGAACTTCCGTCCGAGCTGGAGCGAGAGCGCGGCTTCCCCGCCGTCAACTGGCTGCTCGGGCGATTCGAGAACATGGACACATTGGTGGGCATGTACCAAGATCCCAACGACCTAGGCGACGTGGCGGTCGCGATGATGAAGATTTCGGACGTGGAGGCGACCATCAGTTGGGATCGCGAAGTCTATGACGACGCCAACAGCACGGCCACGCTGCTTGTGGAAGATGCTGATGAGAACCTCAACTGCAATCGCGTTGAGTATGTCCCTGTCTTCATACTTGTGAATCCCGGATCGTGGAACCCTGCGGGGACGCTCGCTGACGAGGCGGAGCAAACCGATGACAGCCCGAATAATTTCTGTATGCTCAAGCGCACGGGCGGTGTCGATGGCGCCACGGGCGCAGTGAACAACTACCGGCCCATTCGTTGGTTCAATATCTACAACGCAGAGAAGAACGATTTCGGCGCCTCTGGCGCACAAGATGGGCGGTACTATGTTCAGTATCCCAAGCTAGGTGTGGATGATATGGCAATCCACAAACAGCTATTCGATACGCGTAGCGCCGATGGCATAACGGCTGTGTCATTCTACGCACAGGAAACGGGTGTCAACACCGGGGTATTCCAACTGAATCTGAATAGCATCCTCTTGGATCTAGGCTTCAACGCACTCAGCGTCCGCGACGTGCTTGTCGCCTACTATCTTGATCCCAATGACGAGGATGACTTCAAGCTGGCAACGGCGTACATCGAAGAACGTCAGCACTCACTAACCAGCTTCACCAACGCCAATCGTACGGAGAAGGATCTGTATTGGATTGGCCGAGATCCCGTCTATGTTCAGGTCATTGACTCGAATGCCAATGTCGATTCGTGTTGTCCTGAGGATGTCATCGTTCATATCTGCGATCCTCATGGCGAGGACGATGGCGAATTCTGGGTGCTGCAGGAGACCTCATCCAATTCCCCCGTGTTCTTTTCGATGGCAGGGATGGAACTTCTTGCGACTTGGGATGCATTGGGTGTTGGTGAGACGAACATGCTAGGTGGCTTCCAACTTGTTCTGGACAACTGGAAGCTTGAAGTGTTCAACGAAGACGAGGTCTATGTCAGATACAACGATGTCCAGTACATGCAGGGCGATAACGGGTACGCTGGCCTCGCTGATCGAGACACGACGACGGCCTACTCGGGGCCAAGGATTGACTGGATTCGCGTTGCCAATGATGTGAGCTTCGACCTTCTATCGATTGCCGATACGCAGGTTTATGACGGCCAGTCAACGCAGATGTGGTTTCTCGATCGCCAAGGTCAGCGCGTCAACAGCTACGTGAACAGTGACTGTGTGTTCGTGGAGATTCTTGATCCCGATCAAGACGAAGACCAGTTCCGTCGCGAGCGCATCGATGCGTTCTGGGATGGTGGGCAAAACTATCCATTCGGGCCGATCCCAAGAAATGCCTTTGGATGTGATCTTGTGCGTGAGCTTCGACACCCGATCAATGATCTCCTAGGGGATACGAATATCTTCAATAACTCGCCCGATCCCTATAACAATCGAGAAGATGGCGCGGCCAAAATCTACGTGCTCAATCCGCGCAGTGGACGATGGGCCGCGATTGACTTGATGGAAACGGGGATTGCCTCTGGCACGTTTGCCAGCGTCATCTGCGTCGACTTGGCCGATGTCTACGAATGCGTTCCCACGCTGGGTGCCCTGCCTGGGGACACGATCATTGCCGTATATCAGGACCCAACGAATCATTCGGACTCGGCATGGATCTCGATCAAGGTCGAGCAGGGAGGCAGTGGCACGCCTCCTGGGCAGCAGTCGATGACAATGTTTGTCGATGCGAGTGGTGAAGAGGTTGACAGCTACACAGAGATGGACCTCTTGTATGTGAAGGTGCTTGACCCCTCGCATGCGGGAGAGGCTTTGTTGGCAGGGGCACTACGTGTCGATGGCAACAGTTATGATCTCATGGCGCTCTCTGAGACGCTTCCAGGCACATTCATCACAGACGGTCTGGATCTTGAACTTGCAGTAGGCGATCAAGTGGCGGCCACGTATACCGATCCAAGAGATCTAATGGATACATCGAGCGACACAGTCGGCATCATCTCAAGTGCGCTGATTGTAGAGCGATTCTATGCGGCTCCTAGTCCGTTCGATGTGCATTGCACGTTCGGCTATGTGGGTAGCGGCGTTGCTGCGATTCTGTCTGTGGACATCTATAGTCTTGAAGGCCGATTGATCTGGACTCACGAATCAGCCGATGTGACGGAAATCTTGTGGGATGGGACCTCTGGTGCTCCGTGCGCTCCTGTTGCGAATGGTCCCTATGTCTACGTGATTAGGGCAGCAGATGGAATGAACACGACGTCAGAACAGGGATTGGTGTTCGTGAATCGGCGCTTCTGAACTGTCGCCAGGTGGCGCGAAGGCGGGCGAGGAGCGAGAGCGTTCCGCTTCTCGCAACCCTTGGCTCTCCTGACAGGCTTCGCTCCACGGCGAGGGCAGTGCCCCTTAGTGATCCACGGGAAAGGCGCAGTCTGCCTGAGTCAGCCTCTGTAACATTGACGTGCGGGCGACACTCGTGGAGCGGGACTGAAGTGAGG
>SPBW01000227.1 GCA_004525685.1 Candidatus Atribacteria bacterium | reverse complement strand
GCGAATTCCTGTCACGCGTGTCCAGCTGCAGCTGTTCTTGTCTACTATCCTTGCCGTTGCTCTGGGAATCGTCGTCTTCTCAGAGACGCTAACTTGGCAGACAGCACTTGGTATGTCGACAACCATCTTGGGCGTCGTCGTGACGCTAGATCTGAGATTCATTCCATCACCGAGGGCCAAAAAGCCGATCCCTTAGCGGTTTTCTGTTCCCAAATGTAGCCGCACGTTGCGCTGGACTGGCTATCGGCTGACTCAGGAGCGAGGTCAGAGAGAAAGGGGGCAGGTCGCCAGAGCAGAAGGTCTGATTCTAACGTCTTGGGAAACAGATTCAGTCTGGCTACGATGATCCTCACCTCAGGGTAGCTTAGGTGAATCTCCCGCGATCGCGGCGGGCGGTTCGGGAACATGAGAACACGGAAGACGTATCGGGCACCCTTCACAAGAGACGTTCCTGAGACGGCCAACACAATAATGGAAGCATCGTGATCGATTTCCGCGTTGGCATCACTTGGAGGCTTCCACAATGAAACGCTTGTTGCTCGCAGCTGCGCTCCTCGGGGCTGGAGTCCTGATTTTCGTGCTTGGCAATCCCTACTACTCGGTCTGGCCGATGAATGGGAACAAGGTGTTCTATTACGTCCTAGCTGCGAGTTTCCTTGTTGCTGCGCTGATACTGCGACGAAGTAGCCGCCTCCACAAGTATTGGCAAGCCGCCTACGCATTCTTCATGGCCTCGGCCGCCCTGCTCTTCATGAGCACGGGGTTTCTGAACGCTCGCAGCTACCTGCTTCATCCGTTGAAGGATCTGGCGGTGGACAAGCTGTCGCAATTCCTTTATGTGGTTCCACTGCTCATCGTTCTGACGCTGCTTGCAGGCGACGATCTCAAATCCATCTTCATCCGGCGGGGCAATCTGAAACGCGGATTGATCTTTGGCATCTCGTCGTTTGGCATGTTCGCACTCATTGCATGGGTCGTCCAACCTGATTTGGTGTCAGTTCTCTCATCGCTACCCAATGCGGTTCCATGGCTGCTGTTGTTTGTATTCGCCAACGCGATCATGGAAGAGTTGTGGTTTCGAGCCATCTTTCTCAAGCGATTTGAATCACTTATTGGCGGTGTCGGGGCAATTCTGGTGACCGCTTTGGTATTCGCTGCGTCGCACTTCAACGCCACCTACAGCTTCCCGGGAGGGCCGTACGTTTATGCGGTGGTCGTGTTCATCCTCGGCGTTGTAGGTGCACATGCAATGAGGAAGGAGAATGGCTTGCTGGGGGCAGTCTTGTTTCACGCTGGCTATGACCTCGTGATCGTTACGTCGATCCTGAATTCCATGTGAACTTCGATTCAAGCGATGCGAGGGCACCAAGTCCCCTCTTCGATATCTCAGTGGACACGTCATACGAGCAATCTACGCAGTTGAGTGCTCCAAGAATCTAGATGTGACCCCTATGCTTGGATGTGCTCAGGAAGATTTCAGATTCTCGTCAACCCGCTTGGCGATGACGCTGATGGTCGAATAGCAAAGATCGAGATGATCGGCGACTTCTTGTAGCGTGTACTGATGCGTCCGAACTGCGGCGTGAATACGCTCGTTACGTGTCGCCTTGTCCGTCACGCCGGAAAACAGCTTGCTGAGAGATGGGCGTTTGGCAAGGCGTGGATCGATACCGATCTTGCGATTCTCTTTACGATCTCGCAGCAGCGGTCGGAGCGACTGAACAAACGCCTCGCTTCCCAGCAGCACACCTGCTCTTGCGTCCTTCCGGCCATCGATGCCCCTGCCCTGCTTGACATAATCACGATAGGCGCGAACCGCTTCGGTTGGGTTCGCGTCCAAGTGCGACAGCAGTAAATCTCTGGCGAGGAATGAAGGAGATTGAATCGCTCCCACCATCGCTCGATAGCTGCTCCACTTCCAGTCACGAGGACCGCGTGCCATCTTGGCGCGAACCGGGCTGAGCACGATGTCGCGAGCCAGTTCAAGCAGGTAGCTCTTCTTCTCCACAACAATCGACTTGAAGCGACCTTGGACAAGAGGACCGGACCGCGAATGCCGGCGGTTGAACCACTGGGTATAGACGCCATTGAGGTGCTTCATGCCACGCGACAGATTGGGTTGCGGTGTCTCGACAAGAAGATGGTAGTGATTTTCCATCAGGCAGTAGGCATGGCAGATCCACCCAAAGCGTTCGATCGTACTAGTGAGAACATCCAGGAAGTGCGAACGATCGACGTCATCGAGA
Source organism: Candidatus Atribacteria bacterium (assembly GCA_004525685.1). Classification (GTDB taxonomy): domain Bacteria; phylum Bipolaricaulota; class Bipolaricaulia; order UBA7950; family UBA9294; genus SPBW01. The sequence goes on along the minus strand of SPBW01000227.1, from coordinate 956 downwards.
AAGATGTTAGCCCCGGAGTTCTGAAAGAACTCCAAGGAACTCATATCTGAGTTCCCAGCGTTCCTCCCACGACTCGTAACGTGGTAGACAGCGCCTTCGTACTCTATGCGCAGAGGCCTTGCCATGATGATTCAGTCTAGCAGATTCAGGCTCGAATATGAAGGCCTGACCCCTTCGCGAAGTAGCACCGTCTCGGAAATCTTGTCTGTGGATCTACTTCCTATAGACGAACGTGCCGCCACCGTCCTGTTCAAGGGTCAGCTCTCTGCCGTCAATCTCAAACCAGAATGTGTACTCGAAGGTGAAGTCGATACTGACTCGGTCAGGTCCCAGTAGTTGGTAGGTTCCACGAATCGGACTTCCGTACTGAGTTGCCTTCACAGTCCCGTCCTTGAAGAACTCGATCCGATCTGCGACGCCGGGACCGCTCACTCCATCCCATGATCCGAGCAGTGGATTGCGCGATGATGAGCATCCGCAAGCAAGAACGAGAAGGCAGCCTAGCGCAAATGCCCCCACAATGGATCTATATGACTTCATTATTCTCCTTCACCTCGAATTGCAGACTTGACAGCGTGGAAACGAAAACTACTTCTCGCTGGCTGAGATAGCGAGACCAAGAACTGCTAGCCATCCGAAGATGATGCCGAGAAGGACCCACAGCCCCTTGCTCTTTCCTTTCTTCCCCGCCATGCTCGCACAGATGAAGAGCGGGATTAGAGACCAGAACAACCCCACCAGCAGAACGGTCGTTACAAATGCGCCAGTCATCATGATTATCACCTTTCCTGGGATCTCGCGTGAGAGCCCTAGTCTGAGCACTGTAGAAATATGCGCTAGATAAGTCAAGAAATATGCCAGTACATGGGAAGGTTAGGAGACTTCCTCGAATCACGGCTAGAGCAATCCTGCGTCGAGAAGCAGTTGATACACACCGACCGCAATACAGACCACTG
>SPBW01000033.1 GCA_004525685.1 Candidatus Atribacteria bacterium | reverse complement strand
GCGATCTCTTGGGTCATCTCCAGCGGGAAGCCGTAGGTATCGTTGAGTTCAAACGCGGTATCGCCAGGCAGAACCGCCTCGCCAGACGACGTCAGCTCATCGAGCACCTTGTTCAATCGACGCTCGCCATCACGCAGGGTGCGACGGAAGGTCTCTTCTTCGCGCGTAATCAATCGATGCGCCAGATCCCGCGACTCGACAATCTCGGGATAGATCGAGCCCATCGTATCGATGACCGGTTCGATGAATGTCGCCAGCGACCCAGGAGCCAGCTCAAGCTGCTCGCCAGCGCGGATGGCGCGACGCAGGATGCGGCGAAGGACATATCCTTGACGTTCATTCGACGGCATCAGTCCCTCCGACAGCAAGAAGAGAACGGCTCGTACGTGATCGGCGATCGTGTTGCGATAGACCATGTCCGCCTTGGTCAAGGTCTTGGGACTGGCGGCTTCAATGGCTTCGACAACGCTACGGAAGAGGTCTGTCTCGAAATTGGTCTGCGCTCCCTGGAGCGTGGTGGTCGTGCGTTCCAATCCCATGCCTGTGTCGATGTTCTTCTTCTCAAGCGGGACGAGCGTCCCATCTTCCTGCGCTTCATACTGCATGAACACGAGATTCCAAATCTCCGAGAACCGATTGCAGTCGCAAGCCGGGCCTTGGCAATCAGGCTGGCCGCATCCATTTTCGATGCCTGTATCGTAATGAATCTCGGAATCAGGCCCGCATGGCCCTGAGTTTCCGACAGGCCCCCACCAATTGTGCTTCTTGCCCAGGCGAACGATCCGCTCAGGCGGAATGCCGACAACGTCGTGCCAGATGTCATAGGCTTCATCGTCATCCTGGTAGACAGACACCCACAGTTTGGACGCGTCGATCGACAGCTCGCGAGTAAGGAATTCCCATGCCAAGTCGATGGCGCCCTCTTTGAAATAGCCGCCAAAGGAGAAGTTCCCCAGCATCTCGAAGAAGGTTTGATGAAAGGCCGTCTTGCCGACGTTCTCAATGTCCGTCGTGCGGAAACACTTCTGACACGTCGTGACGTGCGGGTGCGGCGCGGTCGCGCGCCCAGCGAAGTAGTCCTTGAACTGCACCATGCCCGCTGAGGTGAAGAGCAGGGTGGGATCGTTGGGCACCAAGGGCGAACTCGGCAGTCTCTTGTGGTCACGCGCCTCAAAGAACTCAAGATAGCGAGTTCGTAGGTCCGAAGCCTTCATCGTTTTCTCCTTTGTCTTCTCGTTGACTGGATTATCGATCCCGTTCGACGAGGGCGCAAACTAACCATTGCTGTGCTCACACCGCCTGACTATACTGACAGCGCCAATTCAAAGGGAGGGGTTCTTGGATGTTCATTGAAGCCATCGAAGCAAGGCAGATTCTTGATTCTCGCGGTAATCCGACCATCGAAGCAGACGTGTACTTGGAGGATGGAGGGTTCGGCCGAGCCGCCGTTCCATCGGGCGCATCGAAAGGCAAGTTCGAGGCGGTCGAGCTAAGAGACGGAGATCCGCTCGTCTATCTCGGACGAGGCGTCTCCAAAGCTATCACCAACATCCAGGAGGAGATCGAGCCATTGCTCCTTGGCCAAAATGCCCTGGATCAACCCCGAATCGACCGTTTGCTCATCGAGCTGGATGGCACGGCAAACAAGGGGCGACTGGGCGCGAATGCCCTGCTCGCCGCGTCATTGGCGACGGCGCATGCCGCTGCTGACAGTTTGGGTCTCCCGCTCTTCCGCTATCTTGCTGGCGCGCGCGCCGTGTCCATGCCTATCCCCATGATGAACGTTCTCAATGGCGGAGAACATGCCGACAACAACGTCGATGTTCAAGAATTCATGCTTCTTCCCATCGGCATGACCTCGTTCAGACAGACCGTGCGCGCATGCTCGGAGATCTTCCACACGCTCAAGGGGATTCTGAAGCTGAAAGGCCTGGCGACGTCCGTGGGAGACGAAGGCGGGTTTGCGCCCAACCTGGAGGACAATCGCAGTGCGCTGGCCTTGCTGGTGGAAGCCATCGATCGCGCTGGCTACAAACCTGGCGAAGATGTCGCCATTGCCCTCGACGTAGCCGCTACATCGTTCTTGAAGAATGGAATGTACCAGTTCACGATTGACGGTGTCGTCCAGCCGATTAGCTCCGAACAGCTCATCCACACCTACGAGAACTGGGTGAAGGAGTTTCCCATCTTCTCGATCGAAGATGGTGTGGGCGAAGAAGACAAGGAAGGATGGAAGCTGTTAACGCAGCGGCTGGGAGACAGGATCCAGATCGTCGGAGACGATGTATTTGTCACCAATCCTGTGCTGCTTGAACAGGGTATTGAGATGGGCTTTGCCAACTCGATCCTCATCAAGTTGAACCAAATTGGAACGGTCTCCGAAACACTGCAGACCATGGATATCGCTCACTTTGCTGGCTACACAAGCGTGGTATCGCATCGATCAGGCGAAACAGAAGACACGTCGATCGCTGATCTGGCGGTCGCCACAGGATGTGGGCAGATCAAGAGTGGATCTATGTCACGCTCGGAGCGTGTCGCGAAGTACAACCAGTTGCTACGAATTGAGGATGAACACGAATTGCCGTTAGCCAGGTGGCCTAGGCGATTCACACCGTAGGTCAAGACCGGGGGGAGAATGGGTGGGGGATGGCACACCCTCGCGGCGGCAGGGGGGTCTCGCCGCCGAGGCAGCGCGCAGCGTAGCAGGCGTCTTTGGCTTTTCATTGCATGCATCGCTGCTCTATGCGCATTGCTGAGTCTCTTCACCTATCGCGGATTCCGCATACAGGGGCTTCGTCGAGCGCTTGCGGCGGCTGATTTCGGCTATACCGAGGCGATGATCACTCGCCAAGACTTGGAGTACCACCTTGCGCTCAAGGATGACCTATCTGCCATTGAGGACGCAGCACGTGAGCAGCTAGGATGGGTTCTGCCGGGCGAAGAACGCGTTGTCTTTGTCGATCCAGTTGGTGAGCGAGGGGGGGAGTAAGTTGGCGAGTTCGTTCGTTCATCTTCACGTGCACTCCGAGTACAGCATTCTCGATTCGTCTTGCAAGATCTCCAAGCTACTGGATCGAGCCGAGGCGCTGGGGATGGATGCCATTGCCCTGACAGATCACGGGGTGATGAGTGGCGTCATCAAGTTCTATCGGCAAGCCGTCCGGCGCAACATCAAACCCATCATCGGCTGCGAGATTTACGTGGCACCTGGCGATCGGACAGACCGGTCTGGTAAGGCGGGTCAGCGCTTCTATCATCTCGTGCTGCTGGCCGAGAACGAGGTCGGCTACCGCAACTTACTGCAGATCGTGAGCTGCGCACACACAGAAGGGTTCTACTATCGCCCGCGTGCCGACAAAGCGCTTTTGCGAGAACACTGTGAAGGGCTGATCGCTCTGTCGGCCTGCGAATCCGGGGAGGTTCCTCGTCTGCTGCAGGCAGGAGACCGTGAAGCAGCTCTGCGCGTCGCACGCGAGTACGAGTCGATCTTCGGGAAAGGCAACTTCTACATCGAGGTTCAGCGCCACGGGACAGAGCGTGATGCCAAGCTCCGCAATCAGTTGGTGGCTCTAGCTCGAGAGGCAGAGATTCCGCTCGTTGCTACGTGCGACGTGCACTATTTGGCTGTTGACGATCGGCTTGCTCACGAAGTGCTCCTCAACGTGCGCGCCAATAAGACGCTCAATGATCCCGATCATCGTGTGTTCGATGGAGAGGGCTATCACTTCCAATCGGGCGAAGAGATGGAAGCAGCATTTGCCGACCTACCTGAAGCCATCGCCAACACGCGGCTCATTGCCGACCGATGCCGCCTCGAATTGACTTTCGGCGAATCCATGATCCCGCCCTTTGAGCTTCCCCAAGGCTCAGGCACTGCCAACGAGTATCTGCGGGGGTTAGCCTATGAAGGAGTGGCCAAGCGATATCCGGCAATCGATGAGACCATTCGTGAGCGAATGGACTACGAACTGTCTGTCATCGAGAAAATGGATTACAGCACGTATTTCCTGATTGTGTGGGACTTCGTGAAATACTCCAAAGAGCACGGCATCTCCGTTGGCCCTGGGCGCGGCTCAGCTGCAGGGAGCCTGGTTTCCTATTGCTTGGGGATTACGACGGTAGATCCGCTCAAGTACAACCTGATCTTCGAGCGTTTTCTCAATCCTGACCGCATCAGCATGCCCGACTTCGACATCGACTTCTGTGTGAAGGGCCGCGATCAGGTCATTGACTATGTGCGCCAGAAGTACGGCGGCGAGAAGTGGTGGACGCGCATCGCGCAGATCGCGACCTATGATCGCATGGCTGCTCGTTCTGTCGTTCGCGATGTTGGCCGGGTCTTAGGAATCCCCTATTCAGAGACAGATCGTGTTGCCAAGCTCATTCCGTTTGGATGGGGACTCAAGCAAGCTGCAGAGGGGGTTGCCGAACTCAAGGCGTTACGGGAATCAGACCCTGAGATAGCGCAGTTGATTGAGATCGGGCTGCGACTTGAGGGGCTGACGCGCAACGCATCCACACATGCTGCGGGCGTGGTGATTGCTCCTGATTCATTGTCTGCGCACGTTCCCCTGCTGCGGCTGGGAGAAGGCGAGTTTGTCACCCAATTCGACATGAGTGACGTCGAAGCAGTCGGTCTTCTCAAGTTTGACTTCCTGGGACTCCGCAACCTCACCCTGATTGATGAGGCCCGCGATGCGCTACGCAAGTATGCCGGCATCGACATCTGTGTCGAATCGATTCCTCTGGATGACGAGAAGACTTTCCAGATGCTCTGCGAGGGCAAGACATCAGGCATCTTTCAACTGGAGAGCACAGGCATGACCAACCTGATCCGGCGCATTCAGCCGGATCGATTTGAGGATCTCATTGCCCTGCTCGCCCTGTATCGCCCCGGACCGCTGGAGAGCGGGATGACGGATGAGTACGTGGAGCGCCGAAACGGAAAACGTTCCATTGAGTATCCACACCCAACTCTCAAGGATGTCTTGGAGGACACCTACGGGCTTCCGATTTATCAAGATCAGATCATGCTGATGGCGCGCGCCCTTGCAGGCTTCACTTTGGCAGAAGCCGACATCCTGCGAAAGGCGATGGGCAAGAAGGACAAGGCCTTGATGGCTAGCCTGCGGGCGAAATTCATGAAGGGCTGTCAGGATCTTGGCGTCAGCAAACAGGTTGCCGAGAAGACGTTCGACGACATGGAGAAGTTCTCTCGCTACGGATTCAACAAGTCGCATACAACCTCGTACGCGTTCGTCTCGTATTGGACGGCCTATCTGAAGGCCAACTACCCGACACACTTCATGGCCAGTTTGCTGACCAGCGTACAGGGAGATTTGGACAAGGTCGCCGATTACGTCGATGAGTGCAGAGAGATGACGGTTGAGATCCTTCCTCCTGATATCAATGAGTCGCAGCGGGAATTCAAGCCACTCGACGGCTCGAAGATCCGCTTTGGATTGGCTGCGGTGAAGCATGTGGGTGGCGGCGCCGTCGATGTGATTCTCAACTTCCGCACCAAGCCGTATGAATCGTTCTTCGAGCTGTGTCGTAGGATCACAGAAGACGGACTCGACCGAGAAACGCTGGAAGCGCTGATCAAGTGTGGTGCCTTTGATTCGCTGGGCTCGTCACGCAGGGGGCTGCTCCGACATCTTGGAGATGGAATCGAGTTGATGTCTACGGCGCGCCGAGAGTCTTTGACGGGACAGACCTCATTCTTCGGTGACGAAGAAACCGTGCTCCCAGATCCGCGCATCACAGAAGAGGAGTTCGACCAGCGCGATCTGTTGTCGTTTGAAAAGGAGCTATTGGGCCTCTACTTAACGGCGCATCCTCTCGATGCGCATGCTGAGAACCTTGAGCTCTATTGCTTGCCATTGAAGGAAGTCGGAGGGTTGTCTCCCGATCAACAAGCACTGATCGGCGGACGGATTAAATCCCTGCGGCGCATCGACACCAAGCGTGGTAATCAGATGGCGTTCGTCGTTCTTGAGGACGGGAAGGGCGATGCCGAGGTTACGTTCTTCCCGAAGGTGCTCGACACGGCCAATGGCTTGATTGAGCAAGATGGGCTGGTTGGATTGATTGTGACAGCCGGGATGCGCAATGGCGAGATCAACCTGGTGGCAGAGGAAGTGTTCCCCTTGTCTGAGATTCCTCAACGGGCCCGGCTGGCGGTCACGCTCAAGCTCGATGGTGCCGAGCTGTCGAAGCCCCAGCTGGCTGAACTTGCTCAGACGCTCCAGCGCCATCCAGGCGAGGCACCTGTGCGCATCCACTTGGTAGACACGCTTGGAAGCGTGGTTGTTCTTGCCGATCCGCGGTTCTGTGTGACACCCAGCGAGCATCTTCGATCTACCCTGTGCGGACTCGCAGGTGTGATCGAGGTAGCTATGAAGAATGGGACTACGCGATGAGGCCCTCTTCAAACAGACTCCTGCGGTGGCTGGTTCCGGGATTGCGCATCAAGCGGTGGGTTGCATTGGCGTTCATCTCCATGGGGCTTGTTGTTCTTGCCGCGTTGTATGCATTCGGGGTGAATGTGGCGCGCATGCTCTATCAAGCCTTTCCGCTTGAACCCCTTGCGCGATACCTGCTGATGTGCGGCATGATCGTCTTCGGAATCGCTGGCTTTTCGCTCTCACTTGTCCAGCTTGTTCGGTCTGTTGCCAAGGCACTGACACCCCGTGTCACTGAGAAACCATCTGCGCTCATCTATCGGAGACGCATCTTAGATCGTGGCCCGAAAGTGGTCGCAGTCGGTGGCGGGTCGGGGCTTTCGACACTTCTGCGAGGACTCAAGCAGATGACATCGAACATCACTGCTGTCGTGACTGTGATGGATGACGGGGGAAGCTCAGGCCGACTGCGCGAACAGATTGACATCCTGCCTCCTGGCGATGTGCGCAACTGCATCCTGGCATTGGCTGAGGATGAAGAGCAGCTGTCGGAGTATTTCCAATATCGACTCGTTGCCCCTGCAGAGTTGGCGGGCCATGCGCTGGGCAACCTCTTGCTCGCTGGGCTTGAGCAGGCGACAGGCAGTTTCGATCGTGCCATCGAAGCGATGAGTTCCTTTCTCAACATACGTGGCCGAGTTCTGCCTGCCACGCTGGACAATGCGCAGTTGGCTGCCACCATGGAAGATGGTGCGGTAATCGTCGGAGAGTCCCGAATTGTTGCTGACTCGCGGCGAATCAGTCGGATGGCGCTCAAGCCTTCGCATGTGCGTCCTTATGAACTTGTGTTGGAGGCCATTGGCGAAGCCGATCTGATCCTGTTGGGGCCAGGAAGCTTGTTCACAAGCCTCATCCCTAATCTGCTGATTAGCGGCGTGGCGGAGGCCATTGAAAAGGCAGGTGCTGAGAAGCTGCTGATTGCCAACTTGATGACACAGCACGGAGAGACGGACTCGCTGACACACAATGATCATTTACGAACGCTCAACGAATACATTCGCCTTTCCCGGTTTGATCATCTATTGATCAACTCCGTGCCGCCGAGTGCTGAGTTCCTGATGAGATACCGGCACGAAGCTGCGGAGCCCGTCCTTGACGACCTCGTAACGCCCAATGAATATGGCCTAGAGATGATACGCGAAGACCTATTGGGCACGGCCAAGTGGGCAGGCAAAGAGACGGTGAAGCATGATCCAGAAAAACTTGCACGGGTCATCGCGAAATCCACACAGGCATTCACCCAGCATCGTCTCTCTGGATCTGCGAGAACGACTAGATAACGCTATCCTTTGATCACGGCCAATGGGCGCAGCCGGGCGACGGCTCGAGCAATGCCCGAGGCGCTTGTCGCATCGACAACGTGGTGAATGTCCTTGTAGGCTCCTGGAGCTTCTTCAGAAATACCTTTGAGAGAATGCGCCCACAGTCGAATGCCTTGAGATAGAAGCTGAGCCGCAACCGTCTCTCCCCAATACTTCTTGGCTGCCTTCTTGCGCGACAGCGTTCTGCCCGCGCCATGAATCCCACTGCCGAAGGCCTTGACCATGCCTGCGTCTGTCCCACGAAGCACATACGAAGCCGTGCCCATCGTTCCACCCACGATAATCGGATGTCCCACCTCTCGGTAGGCGGGCGGAGACTCATCGCGCCCGGGACCAAAGGCCCGCGTCGATCCCTTGCGATGCACGAGAAGTTGCCGCGTGATGCCATCGACAACGTGCGACTCGAATTTTGCGTTGTTGTGTCCAATGTCGTAGATGGTGCGAATATCGCGAGGGGAAAGGCCAAGCACATCCTGCACGGCACTTCTCACCAGATGTGTGATCATTTGGCGATTCGCAAATGCGCAGTTTGCGCCACAGGCGACAGCCGCCAAATAGCGTCGACCTTCGTCCGAGTTGATGGGTGCACAAGCAAGCTCTGGCTCGGGGATGTGCATGTTGTACTTCGCGGATGCTCGGGCCATGTCCTTGAGGTAATCCTGTCCAATCTGATGGCCCAGTGCTCGTGATCCTGTATGGATCGACACGACGACTTGGTCTTGAAATAGGCCATAGGCCTCAGCTGACTCCGAGTCGAGCACGTCTTCGACTACTTGGACCTCCAGATAGTGATTGCCTGACCCCAGCGTCCCCACTTGCCTGAATTGACGGTGCTTGGCGAGGTCACTCACGGCATGCGGATCTGCACCAGCGATGCAACCTTCTTCTTCGAGGAATCTCAAGTCCTCGGCGAACCCGTAGCCTTTGGAAACGATGTATTCAGCGCCTCGTTTCAGCAGATCATCCAGGTCGAGGATCGTTAGTCGCAACTCACCTTGAGCCCCCAGTCCAGCTGGGATGCGCTGAAAGAGCGCCTCGCCAAGGGATTCAAGCCGTGATTCGATCTGTGAGTACCGAAGCGGTGTCGCAAGCAATCGCACACCACAGTTGATGTCAAAACCCACGCCTCCCACGACGACGACTCCCGTTTCAACGTCGAATGCGCCAATGCCGCCAATGGGAAAGCCATATCCCGGATGGATGTCAGGAAGCGCGATCGCGGCCGCGACAATCCCTGGCAAGGCCGCGACATTGCGCAGTTGTGCAAGGGCGGACCATTGTGATTGAGTGCCTTCGTCCGCAAGGAGCTGGGCGATGGTGTCACGATCAGCAAATACCCTTCCAGGGACAGTCATCGAGCCCTGCAAAGGAGCGATCCATTCGCCGGGACCTTGTGGGACGAGGAGGTGTTGCTCCGACATTCCAATCTCCTTCTTCTTTGTGTCATTCATGTCTACACGTCTTGGCCACGCATTCTAGACATCGACCACAACCTGAGCGATCCAGGCACCGGCATCTTGTCGAACCTCAAGCCCAAGCAATGTAATGCCTTTGACTTCCGCGCCTGGATGGTGCCGCACGCAATCTAGTGTTTCGCCGAACGCGCGGCCTTCAAGATGAAATCCAGAGACGTGATCGCCTGAGATGGCAACCTCGAATCGGGTGAACACAGCTTGCAGAAGCTCTCTCTGCGCAAGCAGCTCTGACAGCCATTCGACAAGAAGCTCAGGTAACGATGGTGCGAACGCGTCAATACGTCGAGAGATATCAGTCTGTCCGCCGGGAGAGTCCAACTTGAACATGAGTGCTGAGAGCGCGTGCGCTGCTTCGCAGAAGACATCGTCAACCGACTCGCCTGAGGCTCGAAAGGCCGCATCGGCGGTGTGATCGAGCCATTCAATCGGTGTCATGCGGATGGCTGCCGAAGATTCACGGTGAAAAGCGGCGAGTAGATGGCTCCTCGTTGTGTCAACACGCTCTCCATCAAGACGATGCGATCAACGAACAGCCTCCCAAGTTCGATTGGGTTGGCACGAATGATCAAGTTGGACAGGGATGGATCGGGATGATCCTTGATCCGTGTAAGTGTTACATGCACATGCGATTCGCTTCGTGCGCGTGGGAATCCCAATTCCTCCAGCCCTGCACCAAGTGCACTTGAGAGCTTGCGAAAGGGCTGCGGCGCATCGCCTCCGACCCAAATCACGCGGGCTCGATCGGCATCGGGAAACGCACCAACCTGATCGAGAACACACTCAAAGGGTGCGGTCGCAGTACACAGACTGCGGCACAGGGCCTCAAGCGGGACGGTTAGACTTGCGTCAATATCCCCCAAGAAGCCAAGCGTGACGTGGTAGTTTTCCAGAGCAACCCAGCTGGCGTGCATCGTCGTCTTGGAACGAAGGTCGCGGGCGATGGCATCGATGGAATCTCGCAGCACATCGGGTATGGGAATACAGAAGAATGCTCTCATGATCGCCTCTGGGCGATCTTATCACAGTTCGCCTCTAGGATCTGCTTGGGATCCCTGCTGCGCAATGCAGCACAGCGTAATTCCGTTGCGTCACCGATGCTGCATTGTTGTGTCGCACCTGCAGGTCTACAATGGCGCCATGGTTCGACAACTCCGGGTGATCTTGCTGGCTGCTGTATCTGTTCTGTTGTTCGCAATGGTTCTGGCGGGAGCGGAAATCGTCGTCTCCACAGACGGAGCGGGAGCCTATCGTTCCATCCAGCGAGCCATCGACGCCGCTCACTATGGCGATGTGATCGTGGTCAATCCCGGCATCTATGAAGAAACGCTCGTCCTAGCATCTGGCCTTACCATCAGAGGGGCTGGACCTTCACACACGATCATCCGAAGTAGCTACGGCTATCAGCCGGTTGTCTCGGGTAGCGCCGTTGGCGCTGTCGTTCTGGAGGGACTCGGGTTGGAGCGTACACTTTCGATTCTAGCGTCTGTTGTGGTAGATCTGCAGTCATCACAGCTCGTCATACGCAACTGCCGCATCGCCGGAGGGCAACTGGGCGGTCTCCGCTCGACGGGCTTGGCAACCCTTGTCATCGAAGAGTGCACGATCGAAAACAATGAAGGCTACGGACTGCAGGTCTCCGGCATGGCAGATCTGAGCGTGCGCGACTCGATCTTTGCTGACAATGGATCTATCGGGCTACATCTTCACGATGCCGCTGCCGTCGTCGACAACACAATCGTCGAACACAACGACTGGGATGGAATCGCACTTGAGGGGAGCGCCAGCCTATCATGTTCCGTGGTCACGATCTCTAGCAACGGCCATGTTGGATTGTCACTGCTCGACGCTTCCCATGCGACGTTCGTCGACTCTGTGTTTAGCACACTGGCGTCAGGCAATGTGTCTCTGGAAGATGAATCCTCCCTTGGTCTAAGTGCATGCCAGATCACAGGCGGCATACAAGGCTGTATCGAGGCGCAGGGGCGTGCGCATCTTCAGATTAAGGAGTCGACAATCACGGGTGGCTTGGGTGATGGGCTCCATCTTGAAGACGCAGCAAGCCTCGACTTGGAGCAATCTGTTGTCGCCCACAGTGGAGGCAATGGGCTGTCGCTGCAAACCAGCGGCACCTGTCGCGTGATCAACACAACCGTAGCCTACAACGAGGGTCATGGCCTGAACTTTCTCGGAGCGAGCATCGAGATGACGCAATCCATCGTTGCACTCAATGGCGGAATCGGACTCAATGTTCATGTTTCTTCAGGACTGAGCCCATCCCTGCGCTTTGAGTACAACAACGTCTGGGGAAATCGATCGGGCGAGTATGCCGGTATCCATCGTTCGTCCTCAGATATCTCCGAGGCCCCTGAATTCGTCGATCCCGAGCGAGGAGATTGGTCTTTGCTGTCTGATTCCCCGTGCATCGATGCCGGGAGATTCGGATCTATACTGGGGCCGTCAGCAGATCCGCAACCTGTCGGCGGCATTATGCTTGATCTTGTTCGCGCGCAATCAAGATGGGGAACCGTGGTCGCAGGTATGCAATGGGACATACTCTCTTCGATCGGCGGGCATCTTGACTGGAGGTATGACCAGGGAAGTGCAGATGCTGCGATCACTGCATCCTTCTCTGGCTTGCGCCATCTGCGTACAGAAGGGACCTTCGCGTACTCGCCGTCCAGCCCACTAGATATGCTTGGAGGCGCACTGACTCCACAGCTTGGCATTCGAGGCGTCCTTGATGGGGTAGCTTCTCGGTGGCAGGCCTGGGGAAGCGCACAACTGCACGTCAGTCGCTCGGTACTGCGGGTCGCGACCTCATTCGAGGGTCCGACCGCAATCACGAGGCAGGACTTTCATCTGGAAACAGGCAACCTGTCTCTTACGGCAGGAGCCATCGATTTGACGTTGACTGATCTAGCCATCGGATGGGCGAATGACCTGGCTGGCAGGCATTCACGTGTCGAACTACAGCTGATCCCCGATCTTCACTTGTCAGCACAATGGGCCACGAATCTGACAGCTACCATGCTCCAGGTTGAGGGAGACACCTATCTTGGGCAGTTGGGCACATCCTCACTCTCCCTGTTGTGGCGCGATGAAGACGGCGTCACAGCGTCAGTATCGCTTCACTTGCGTGAGGGCCGATTCGAGGATGCAATGGCCCAAGTAAGTGCCCAATGGGCGAACATCGAGCTGAGCGGATCGCTCGGAGCCAGTCTGAATCACGGACCACGAGGCAGACTTGGAATACTGATCGATACGGACGCGTGGTTCTCACCTCGCATCAACCAATCACCGTTGCCCGCCTATTCCTATTCGCCGTTTGAGCCCGAAGCTGGCGAGGTCGTGACATTTGATGCGTCGGCATCCACTGACATGGATGGAGAACTTGATCAGGTTTGGTGGGATTTTGGAGACGGCGTCATGGATATCGGTGTAAAGGCAGAGCATCGCTTCGAGGTGCCTGGCGACTACACCATCACCGTAATGGTCTCTGATGACGACGGCGCGACGACGACGCTGGTTGAGAAGTTCACTGTTCGCGAGGCAGAGACAACGCCTGTGGCTGCGTTCACGTGGGCTGCGGTCTCTGACGGAGGAGCGCGACTTCCGCGTCCGTTGCGAGCAGGCGACAGGATTCTCCTGGATGCCACAGACTCATATGACCCCAACGGAGCGATCGTTGAGTACAGCTGGGACATCGAGTCAGACGGTGTATTCGACCAGACCACCGACCAGCCGAGGATCGTTGCCGAGCCGCTGCCGACTGGAACGTGGCCAACAACACTGCGGGTGGTCGATCAGGAGGGATACTCCGACGCCGTCATGCATGTTCTGACCATTGCGGAACTTAAGTCTCCAGAAGCTTCATTTGAGATTGTGCCTGTCACGCCAGCCATCGCGGACCCTGTCCGCTTCGTGGACATGAGCCTTCATTGGGATGGAACGATCCTTAGCTGGGAATGGGATTTTGGAGATGGACATACCTCTCGCGAGCAAGAGCCAGTGCATCGCTATCAGGCTACGGGCGTCTACGAGGCGACATTGACTGTGCGCGATAGCGAAGGACTTGCCAGCACTGTCACTGAGGCTGTTACGGTACAGCTCAATCCTGAACTGGTGCCCATTGCGCAGGTTTGGGCGCTTCTGATAGGTATCTCCGACTACGCGCAGGTCGAGGACCTCTCCTATGCCAGTCAAGACGCGTGGGAAATGGCCGCTTGGCTTCTTGATGCCGGAGTCCCCTCTGATCATATTCGCCTTCTCACAGACGAGGCCGGCATGACCCGTGCTGAGCTGCCCAATCTAGCCAGCGAGGTCGCGACATTGGTGAACGTCCGCGAAGGATTGGGATGGCTTCGTCAACAGGCAGATCGCGATGACTTGGTTGTCATACACTTCTCTGGGCATGGCTACCAAGGCGCAGATGATAATGGGGATGAGAGAGACGGCGTCGACGAATTCTTTGTTCTCCACGACACGCGCGCCGCTGCCAAGGACGACACAGCGTTGCGAGACGATGAGTTTGGCAGATTCGTTGACCGCATTGAGTCCGAACACGTTCTCATCTTCTTTGACAGCTGTTATTCAGGGGGGCTTTCTCGCAGTCTGTCCCCTGGGTCTCGGGCGACGGGGCAGACGAGCGATATCTTCAGCGACTTCCGACTTGAAGGGCGATTGGTGTTGTCGGCATCGAGCGAACAGCAGGATGCGTTTGAATCCCCTCAACTCGAGCATGGCGTGCTCACGCACTTCCTGTTGAGCGGGTTGTCGGGTGCTGCTGATCTGAACGCAGATGGCCATGTCACGATCTGGGAGTTGTTTGAGTACGCGCACGCTGAAGTGCCGCGCTTCGTGCTTGCCGAACGCGGAAAACTTCAAGTGCCTCAGCTACTCGGGCAAGGTGAGACGCGCGTCGTCCTCACACGTTCAGCGGCCACCCAGGATCTCGACTTCTCCTATTGCCCCGCCATTCCCGTTGTGGGGGTTGCAGTCACATTCCGTTTCGAGGGCGACGCCGATGGCGCATCCTTATTCTGGGATTTTGGCGATGGTGCGGCAGACACTGGGAACGTGGTCGTGCATCGTTTCCCATCTCCAGGCGTGTATCCCGTGCAGTTGCGGTCGCAACTGCCTAACGGGACAGAGAGCACAAAACGCATCGAGATTCAGGTGTCTTCCTGGGCGACCATCCTTGCGCTGTCCGAGCAGGGCGATCAAGCCGTCTTGTCTGTCGGAAGTCAGAACGGAGTATCTCTTGGCGATCGATTGGCTAGTGCCACGGTTGCGGCCGAGCTGGGCAGCGATCTCGAACCTTTGATCGAAGTCATCGAACTGATCGACGAGGATTCATCTGTCGGCCAGATTCTTCAGAACACGGATACAGCACGCGTGGGAGCCATGCTCGTTCCAATCGATGAGCCCGGCAAGGACCCGTGTTTTGAATCTCCCTAGGACATCGGCAATCAGCCGGAGAGCTTTCGAACTCACTCCTCCAGTTCGACCGTGACCAGGAAGACGCGGTCTGGTCGGTGTACCTTCAAGACAATCCGATCGCCGGGGCTCTTGGAATCAAGCAACGCCTGCATATCTGAGCAGGTGTTGATGGGGATAGCGTTGGCATAGGTAATGATGTCACCTGTTCGAAGGCCTGCCTGCTGGGCGGCCGTTCCCTCAACAACTGCTGCGATGCGAATCCCCGCCCCGTTTGTCTCTTCGCACTGGATGCCTAGGACCACTCGATCGCGCGAGTAGTCAAATGACATCGTCTCTACTGGGTAGGCAGTCGCCGACACAAAGGGGATCACCACAGTAGGTTGGTCAATCATCTCGCCAGCTTCCGTGCCCCGACGGTCTTCTTCAGCAAATGGGTTGCCTAGATAGACGTCTAGCGCAATGGTTCCCCGCAGCGATTCGAGCGAGGAGTGCGATAGAGAAGGCGTAGCGAACTCGAATTGCAGCGCTTCATCTGCAGTGACTTGCCATCCAGAAATCGTGGCCGTCTGGCCCGGGCGCAGGATCCACTTGCGATCCGTCGCATCTCCGATGACCGGAGCATTGCCATTCGTATTCAGACCGTCAACAGAAAGGACAACACCGATGTAGCCTGCGGTCAGGTTTCGCAGTTGAATCCGATACGGGCGCCCGAGAAGCGGGTCGATGTCATACGCACTTGCGCGGACATGATCAAAGCGATCCAGAGCCGTACAAGCTCCTCTCACGCCGATACCAGCATCGCTCGTTGTATCACACGTTGCCAGGATCTCAGCAACTGCACCTTCATCGTCCTTGGTTGCGTCGTGCATTCGTATCGAGAGCAGGGCCTCTTCCATCGGTTCCCAGGTGCCCCAGTGAAGGATGCCCCAAGACTCGAAAGCCTCCACCTCGACGACAACATATTGTCCCGTGGCTGCGGACAGCGAAACGCTAGCGAGCAGGCAGCTCGCAAGCAATGTGATAAGTATTCTTCGCATGGAAAACTCCCCCTTCATCGTGTCACGTGGCCCATTATGGCAGACGACGGGGAGGCTGCGCCAACTCTATTTCGGCAATGTCACGCCAGCCTGATTCTGATACCCGCCGCCAGACTCCTTCTCGGCATAGGTCCGATTGGGACGGCGCCCCCGAAAGAAGACAACCTGGGCGATGCCCTGTCCCACATGAAGTCGGATGGGATAGGGAGAGATGTTGGCCAATTC
>SPBW01000054.1 GCA_004525685.1 Candidatus Atribacteria bacterium | reverse complement strand
TTCCAGACGATCGATATCACAGACGTTCATCAAGTGCTACGCGATGCGCTTCCCACCGCACCTGCTGGGCTTGTCGATGAGAACCTGCAACCCAGGATCAGAGCAACATTGCTCATGGCGCTGGCGAATCAACGTCGCGCTCTTGTTCTCTGTCCAGGCAACAAATCAGAAATAGCCGTGGGATACAGTACCCTCTATGGAGATACGGTCGGTGCGCTGGCTCCTATCGCCGATCTGTACAAATGCCAAGTCGTTGCCTTGGCGGAATCATTCGGAAAGCTGATTCCCGATAGAGTTCGAACCAAGCCGCCGTCTGCAGAATTGAGAGAAGCGCAGCGCGACGACGAGGATTTGCCTGCATACGATGTTTTGGATGCCATCCTCAAGCAGGTCATCGAGGCCAATGCATCGAAGACGCAGCTTCTCAATCAAGGGTTCGACGAGGACGTAGTCGACGATGTGCTGCGTCGAATTCGCCTCAATGAGTACAAGCGCAAGCAATTGCCGCCAGGACTGAAGATTTCTCCCAAGGCGTTTGGCAGTGGGCGGCGAATGCCTTTGACCAACGGATACATCGAATAAAGCAAAGGGAGGAACGGCTTCGACTTAGGAGTCGAAGCCATTCTTGGTGGTATTCGTGCGAACCTACTCGACCGCGATCTCGATGGGCTTGGCCTTCTCCTTGATGGATTCCTTCATCGGCGCTGTGACTGTAAGAATGCCATCTTCGAACCGAGCCTTGATTCCGTCCTTCTGTATCAAGTCTGCCGGAAGCGGGAAGCATCGCTGAAATCGACCGTACCGACGGCCAACTCGGAAGTAGCTCTCTCGATCGATCTCTTCATTGCGTTTCACTTCCCCACTGATTACGAGCTGGTCGTCCTCCACCTTGATCGCAATCTCGTCTTTCTTCACGCCAGGGAGCTCCGTCTCGAACATCAGCACTTGATCCTTCTCGTAAACATCCGTTCGTCCGAAATTTGCGGACACATCGAGTCCGACTCGATGGAAGTCCGAGAATGCCTCATTTACCAAACGCGAAAGGTTGCTCTCCAAGAGGAATGGGCCACGTTGTACTGCTGGAAGTCTCCTAATCATCTTTGTTACCTCCTGAGTATGATTACTTGGCAGTCTCGGTGCCTGACTGCTAATTGGCAGTCTAGCATATCGCCTGCTAATTGTCAAGAGACGCGTTCGATGCTAGAATGCAAGCATGTTTCGTAAAGCTCTCGTGTTCCCGATTCGTGCCTATCAGCGCCTGCTCTCTCCGCTGCTTCCGAAGCGATGCCGGTTCTATCCAACCTGCTCACACTACGCTTTGGAGGCCATCTTGAAACACGGGGCGATTCGAGGACTGTGGCTTGCCCTAAAGAGAATCCTGAAGTGCCATCCCCTGCATCCCGGCGGCTACGACCCGGTGCCGTAAGGGCCGTCTTGATCTAGCACGGATGCCCGTGCTAGAGTGATCGCGCTGATCGTTGCTGGCACAGCAACACCTAATCTTACGCACGTATCAAACGAGGTATCGAATGGCCGAACTTCTGAGGAACATCCGTTGGTTCTCGCAGCTTGATGAGCAATCTCTACAGATTGTAGAGAGGATGATCGAGCCCGTGACATTCTCGACTGGAGACATCATCTGTCGCGAGGGCGAGATCGGCGACAAGATGTTTGTGATTGAGTCGGGGGATGTTGCCGTTCTCAAGGACGTCGAAGGAGCATCTCCCATCGAAGTGGCCATCCTCCATCGAGGCGACATGGCTGGAGAGCTGGGACTATTCGGAGAACGAAGACGTTCGGCGACGCTCAAGGCACGCTGTCAATGTTCCATGCTCACACTAGGCTATGACGACTTCGAGAAACTGCTTGAACATGAGAGCACGATCGCCAAGGCACTTCTATCGTACATGTCCAGCCATCTGGTGCGCGAGACATCCACAGTAGCCAAGCTCCGCGCACAGAATGCAGAGACCGGACTTCGCGTCGCCTTCTTCTCTGCCAGCCCGTACCGCAACCAACTCTACAAGCAGAAGAATTGCCACGGTTTCGCCTTGCACTTCTTCCCTGTGCCGTTGAGCCTCGACACGGCCCCACTGGCGACGGGGTTTCCCGTCGTCGTTGCCAGTGCCAATGACTGTTTCGATGAGAAGGTTATCGAGGCGTTGGCTGAGCTAGGCGTCGATATGATCGCGTTGCGCTGCGCAGGGTACAACAACGTAGATCTTCATGCCTGCGAGAGGCTGGACATCAGTGTCGCCCGCGTACCGGCGTATTCGCCGTATTCCGTTGCTGAGCACGCCGTTGCGTTGATGATGGGACTCAATCGACGAACACATCGAGCCCACACGCGCATTCGAGACAGCAATTTCTCCTTGGATGGCTTGGTCGGGTTCGATATGCATGGGAAGACGGCCGGCGTCATCGGAACAGGAAAGATTGGCGCCTGCACTCTCGACATCCTGCATGGTTTTGGCTGCCGCTTGCTTGCACACAGTCGCACGCCAAAGCAAGACCTCATCCATCGATTGGGCGTTCGCTATGTTGAGCTAGACGAACTCCTCGCGGAATCCGACATCATCAGCCTGCATTCCGCGCTGACGCCGGATTCGTATCACTTGATCGATTCCAAGGCGATTGCCAAGATGAAGCCGGGCGTGATGGTGATCAACACGGCACGCGGAGGACTCATCGACACCGAGGCACTCCTTGACGGTCTGAAGACGGGCAAGATCGGCTATGCTGGCCTCGATGTCTACGAGGAAGAAGCCAAGTACTTCTACCGGGACTTCTCAGATAGTTACATTGATGACGACACACTGGCTCGCCTGACCACGTTTGGGAATGTCATGGTGACAGGGCATCAAGGGTCATTGACACAAGACGCTCAGATCAACATCGTGGAAACCACCTTGGCGAACATCCGCGAGTACGAGCTTGGCAAGCGGGGAGGCGACCTCACAAACGCCGTGACTGTGCCCCCCGGTTCGTAAGGGCCCGTTCTTGATCGAGTAGCGCCATTTCACAGCGTGTCAGACAGCCTGCGTTCCTGTTCATCCCGCTGGCAGTTTGTGCGTTTGCCAGATCCCCCCTGTAACGCGGATTACCGACTTCTTGGGACTCGATGGCTACACTCAAGAATCTCGTACGAATTCATACGTGGCTGATGGGGGTCAAAGGGGATGTAATGCGCAACAAGAGCGTTTTGATCAAACGTTGGATCGGTTTCATCATCGGAGTATCCATTCTGACTATCTCCGGCAGCGTTACCTTGGGGCAAGCTTGCAGCAGCGCGGGATGCTGGGAACGCCATGAACCTATCTACATTTATGGCAACAACGACTTCACGTGCGAAAACGGTGTTGTCTCGGGTTCAGGATCACAATACGATCCTTACATCATCGAAGGCTGGCACATCATCGCTTCGGGTGCGAGCTATGGCATCAATGTCGAGCACGTGTCTAAGAATTTCGTCATCCGTAACTGCATCATCGAAGGCGCCTCGGGCGCTGGCGTCCACTTTTATGCCACAGAGAGCGGATCCATTGAAAGCTGCCATCTGCTACGAAATGAACGAGGAATCCTGTTTGAAAGCTCGCGCAACAATGCCATCGTGAGCAATCTCATTGCCGAGAATCACTATGGTGTCGATCTCGTCCTGGGTACTCGAGATACGGCCGTCTCCAAGAACAGCTTCGTCAACAACGGTCGCAATGGCTATGACCCTGGCGGACGCAACATCTGGTACTGCGGTGCCGTGGGCAACTACTGGTCAGACTATGCAGGATCTGATCGAGACTGCGACGGCATTGGCGACGTGCCTCATCATGCTCCGGTCGATCGATATCCCTTGATGGCATCTCCCTGGCAATGTGCCCTCCCCGTCAATGATGTCTGCGGATTGCACTGCGATGACTCTACGCAAATCCTCAAGACAATCGGAACGCCAACTGGGCCCTGTGCAACACCGTGTGTACCGGCATCCTCCTGCACATCGACTCCCAGATGCACAGCCACAACAAGTTGCGCAACCCCGTGCGAACCAGCAGTCACCACGTGCATCGATCAGATTCTCACCTGTGCCACCCCCGTGGCCACACTGAGCGCGGAATTCTGCCCGTCCCGCCCGACGTGCCAGCCCTGCAGCATCCAATGGGTCAAGGATGGTGGAGCCGTTGTAGGCACCGGCTCTGTCATCAACGTGAGCGAATCAGGTATCTATACAGTGAGCGTCGTTGGCGCTGATGGATGTGCCGTAAGCAGATCTGTGGCTGTGGTTTCTGACATCAACGCGCCGTCGGTTCATGCAACGGTCAAGGGAGAGCTGTCCTGCTCGGTCGATCAAGTGCAGGTCGAAGCGACCATCTCAGGCGGATGCGCTCCCTACAACATCCAATGGAGCCGTTCTGGCACAGGAGTCCTCGGCCGCGAAACCTGCCTTCTTGTCTCTGTCCCAGGGACCTACACCGTCACGGTCACAGGAGCCAACGGCTGCTCGACCTTCGATACCGTCGTTGTGGAACAAGATCTGCAAGCACCTCGCGTAAGTGCGATCGTAGATGGAGAGCTCTCCTGCTCTGTCAAACAGGCCAAGCTGACTGCCCTCGCATCCAATGGACAACTGCCCTACAGATATGAGTGGCGCAGCCCGTCCGGAACACTGGTGGGCACATCCTCAGAGACTTACGTCAGTCAACCAGGCACGTACACGATCGTCGTTGTTGGCAACAATGGATGCTCCGCATTGAATACAGTGATCGTCACTGAAGACGCCGGCCCACCCGCCGTTGACGTGAGCGTAAGCGGGACACTCACGTGCACCAACACTGACGCGACACTGCTCGCCAACATTTCGCACGGCCGTCCGCCCTACCACATCGAATGGATCGGCCCCTCAGGTAACCTCGTGGGAACTGCACCACTTCTGACTGTTACGACTCCCGGCATGTACACAGTGACCGTTACTGGAATGAACGGATGTGCAACATCCAAATCGGCCACCGTAATTCAGGACATCGTTGCACCATCCGTGGATGCAGGATCTGACCAGCTTCTGTCGAATGAGGTGACTCAAGTCTCTATCGCAGCCATCATTACCAGTCCTTCCGGCCCGTACGCTGTCGCCTGGACCAATGAGTTGGGCGACATCTTGTCGACGACTGCCGATATCACCATCGATCGTCCCGGTGAGTACACCGTGACCGTCACTCGAAACACTGGATGTACAGCAAGTGACACTGTCTCCGTGAACTCCGAGATCATCACGGAAGTGATGCTGAACTCCGGCATCGAGGGACTGGCAGTATTCGGACAGCTAACCCTAGATGGTGTCCCGATTCCGGAAACCACGTTCCACTTTCTCACTGAGTCGATCGAAGACACCGTG
Organism: Candidatus Atribacteria bacterium; assembly: GCA_004525685.1. Lineage (GTDB taxonomy): Bacteria > Bipolaricaulota > Bipolaricaulia > UBA7950 > UBA9294 > SPBW01. Next base: position 6,338 of record SPBW01000054.1, on the reverse strand, counting down.
AGCGGCGTTGATATCTCATCGATATCGATCCGAACGGGAGCCGGAGAAGGCCATAGGGCCAACGGCGCTGAAGTGAACTACATCATCCCTGGCAATTCCGTGGTGACTTTCCAGGTTCATCGGGATCAGTTTGTCGCTGGCAAATGGTACAACCTGCCGCATTTGCCGATCGATCCTCCGGGAACGGCATCAGTCAAGTTCTTCTAGCAAGCAGCAATCCCGGCTTGCTATGAGCGACGTCCTCGACTCTAGGACGTCGCTCGCCTATTCTCCCAAGCAGCCAAGACTTCGTGATACATGGCCAGAAATGAGTTCTTGAAGCCTACCTTAGAAAGTCCGTTCGCCCTCGCGATCACGGACGCATGCGCCCGATCCAAGAACGGCTCAGCTTCTGCTTCTCTGCCCGCGGCCTGCAACACCAAGTACTGCGTAAACTGAACTTCATCAGAGAGAAACTGATCCTGGTCTTTCAGCTGTTCGATCGCCCTTGACGAATACTCTACGGCTGATTGAGTCTCTCCTGCCTGCAGGCTGACTCTTGCCAATGCCGCGAGCGCCCGTGCGGCATAGAGTTCCATGCCGAGTTCCTGGATGAGTTCCATCGCCTGACTCAGATGCGATGACGCACGTTTCAGTTCCCCTATGCAAAGGAACACAGAGCCAAGGTTGAGGTGAGACACGGCTACGCCCGCTCGATTTCCGATGCGTTCGCGGATAGCCATTGCGTCTTGATGGTGCTTGACTGCGGATCGTAGATGCTCGTTCTCGTCTTCTCGAGCAACAAGAAGTTCGGGATAACCGGCTACTCCCAATGCATGATAGGCATTGCCCAGATTTGTGTAGCTGTCAGCACAGCTATTCTCATCCTCTAGCTGGTGGTAGATGTCCAGGCTCTGCTCGTGCACTCTCAAGGCATCGTCAAATGCGCCCAACGCGCTGTAAGAGTTGCCAAGATTGGAGAGACAGCGAGCCGATCCGCTTCGATTTCCCATTTCCTCAAACATCGGCTGAGCCTTCTGCGTGTACTCGATGCAGGCCTCGTAGTCACCTAGGTAGTAATTGAGCGCGCCGAGGTTGCCTAAGATGTCGGCTTCCCCCTTGCGATCACCCACTTGGCGATACAGTTCGCGCGCTTCATTGAACCGCTCCATCGCCTGGGGCAGCTCGCCCAGGCGTGCATGGATGATGCCCAGCGATTTCATACTGGCAGCTTGTCCCGCCACATTTTCGGATTGCTCGAAGATCTTGAGCGCTCGCTCGACATGCTCGCGCGCTTGAGGGAACTCCCCCTGCTCTTCGAACGTCTTGCCAAGCGTCGTCAGGGCTTGCGCCTCTCCCTTAACGCTTCCAACTTGTCTCAGAGAGTCAAGCGCCACGGTCCCGCTGTCCAGGGCTTGCTCGAACTGGCCGCATCGATTGTGATGATCCGCCCAACCCACCAAGACGTCGCCTCTTCGTTGAAGGTCGCCTGCTTTCGCGGCCATGGCCAGGAGCGCTTCCAGATCAGCTCGCTCCTCTTCAACGCGTCCAAGCAATGCAAGGATCTTCACGCGCCTAGACAGAATCTCAAATCGAGTCTCCGAATGCTTGGGTTCCCTGAGCTCGTCCAGCAACTCCAGCGCCCGTGAGTAGTACAGCGCCGCTTCCGCATTGGCATACGTCTTCGCCGCATGGTCGCCTGCGAGGCGGCAATATCGGAATTCGAGATCCTCTCGCCCCGCTCGCTTCCAGTGAAAAACAAGCACTGGATATTGCATCGACAACTCGTCCTTGTACGTCTCTTCAATCCACTTGGCGACATTGCGATGCAGCGTCCGCCGCTGCTCAAACAGCAGGGTCTCGTAGGCTACTTGCTGGGTCACCACATGGGAAAATGCGTACCCCGATTCTAGATTTTCGAACTCCTTCATCGTAAGCCGCCGGCGCGTCGTGTCAGCCAAGTGCCGGATGATCTCGGTTCGCTCAATCGATGAGGGGTAGGCTCTCTCCACAGCCAGCACGAGGAAACTCCGCCCGATGACTGACGCCACTTTCATCGTCAACTGCTCGTCATCAGGAAGCCGATCCAGCCTGGAGAGCACGACGCCTTCCAGCGTGCTGGGAACGCTTTCCAAGAGTACCGTGGCATCGCCCTCTATCACGCACGCGCCGTCTGAAACGGCAAGCTGCCCCGAATCAAGCAGCGCACTCATCAGCTCCCTCGCATAGAACGGATTGCCTTCTGATCTCTCTTTGATGAGTCGAGCCACAGCGTCAGGCAATGCCTCACGAGACAGTCCAAGCTGGGTCGCCGCCAGCATCAACGTTGCTTCAGAGGGCAGTGGTCCCAAGCGAAGGCGAGATGCGCCTGTCAGATTGGACAGCAATGTCAACTCAACCGGTTCCAGTTCTCCGTAGAAACGATGTGTCAGGACGAGCAATGCCGAGCTCTGAGCCAGACTACGCGCGACAGAAACCGCCAGATCCCATGACAGCGAATCGAGCCAGTGAACGTCATCCAGAACAAGCAGCAACGGGTGCGTCGCTGCCACGTGAGCGAGGAGCTCGCCCATGAGAGCGGCCAGACTCTCTTGCCGAACCTCGGGGGCAAGCGCCTGCGTCCAGGCTGTCTCAGGCAGGTCCAAACCAAGAATGCCATTGAGGAGTGCCGCACGGTGCGCTGCATCAATGCTTGCCAGACACGAGTGCACGCGCTCTCTGCGCTCGCTTGGCAGCAAGGCCTCGTTGAGTCCGCACGCTGCCGATAGAATCCCTCGCCATGCCAGATAGGGTGTATGTTGCTCAATACTGTCACCTGCGCCGAACAGGCAGGTAAATCCGTCCGCCTTCGCGACACGAGTGAGTTCATCAACCAGTCGACTCTTGCCTATTCCAGCTTCTCCCTCCATGAGCTGGATGCGGCGAGATCCCCCTTTTGCATCCTCCAGCGCAGCACACAGCGCATCCAACTCATCTTTTCGTCCGACCAACGCGCCTTCAGACGAGAATGCCGTTTGTGTACGCATGTTGGGACGATAGACTGCTTGAAGATGACTCATCCCCTTGAGCTGGACCGCATCGAGCGACTCGAATGACCACTGCTCTTTGGATCGATCGACAATGGACTGGCTGCAGCGAATCTCCCCCGCAGGGGCAATTGACATCAGCCTCGCCGCAAGATTGATGACATCGCCAAGTGCTCCGTAAGTTCGCCGCGTCTCTCCTCCATAGGCTCCAACACGTGCGCGACCGTAACTCACGCCGATCTGCGTGTCGGTGATGAATCCCAGCGTCTCAGGAACCTCTAGCAGGGCCTTGGCTGTAGCCACGGCTCGGTGGCAGTCATCCTCATGGGCCTCAAGGGCGCCGAATACTGCATAGAGATGGCTCCCCTTGTCCGCCGTAGTCAGTAGCAGTACGTGCCCGCCATGTCGTTTGACTTCCGACTGCACCCAACCCGTGTAGGCGTTCAACTTGTCTTCAGCCTCGGGATCTTGATCGTAGTCGATGCCAGAGAACTTGAGGAAGATGGCCGCCACAGGTCGAAGCTCTGCAAGGAAGTCTCCCTGCTCAGCAGACACCCTTTGATAAACGGGTTCCAGAAGATGAGGCCTCAGAGCTTCGGCTGAAAGGAGGGTCTCCAGATCCAAATCCGGCCACCCCTGCGGTGTAGCTGGCTCTCGCAACCCACAGACTACGGCAACACGACCGCGCCACTCATCCACAACCACACGATTGCCCAGCCGGCGAATCACTTCTGGAGATGCAGCGACATCCCCAGGATTCGCGGCATGTTCTGCAACAGAGAGACGATCGATCGTCGCTCCTGCAATCACGTCCATCTGCCGAATCGTTGGATCTCCCACCTGGAAACGATGCATCGTCCCTACCGCGACGGCCGCCTTCATGGAGAGATTGATCCGACCGCCATGGGCAGCAGACATCCCTTTGAATTGCTGCATAACCCGCTGCATTTGCAGTCCACAAGCAAGGGCTCGGATGCCATCATCCTCAGTGAAACAGGCAATCAGCGCGTCTCCAATGAAGCAGACAACGCTTCCGCCGAAGTGGTGAACGCGTGAAACGAGGTCCGTATATACCGTGTTGAGCAGGCTGGTCAGCTCTTCAGCGCCGCGGCGCGGACCTAGATGCTCGACAAGAGCCTCAGTCAGTGGCGTAAAGCCGGAAATGTCGGCCAGAAGCGCGGCACCAGAGAAATGAACGGGGACGTCCGTCTCGGACAACAGCGCATGTCTCCGATCCATGGCCAGATAGGCAGCAAGTTTTGCTACGATCATGGGATCTCCATCAGTCTATGATTCAGGGCGGCCGCTGCGTTCTTCATTCGAGTGTTTGGGGCATCGTCGCATCGGCGCGAGATTCCACAGTGTGCGTCCACGGCTATCGCTCACGGTACTGATTGCACGGATCCCACGATTCAAGCGGCTGAGGGCACTTGTCGCACGAGTCTTCTCCCTGCCTGCGCTTGCAGTAGGCTTGCACGACCTGATCAAAGAGCTGCGCGTTGCGGATGGCATAGGCGATCTGATCCGCCACGGCGACAAGCAGCAGACGATCATCAACCGTGAAATCTTCGTTGCCGGAACGATTGAGTACTTCGAGAACTCCGATGGGATCATTGCCCGCAAGCAGTGGAACGGCTATCAAATTGCGTGTTCGAAATCCCGTTTTGCTATCGATCTGTCCATAGAACTGAACGTCATCCACCACATCATTGACCACTTGCGCTTCCAGCGATTGCAGGACTCTGCCTGCAACGCCCTCCGAAGAATCGAACGTGATCTCTCCAAGTAGCGGCTTGGCGGCCCCTTCCACGTGGAAGAAGCGGAATCGTTGCTTGGCTTCGTCAAGAAGCAGGATGGATGCGGCTTCAGCAGATACCGCCTTCATACTTGAGAAGAGGGCAATGTCCAGCGATTCCGAGAGGCCAACAGGCTTGGCGAGCAAAGAACTGACCTCAAGGAATGTATCGAAGTGAAGAAGCTTCCGCTCCATGCTCGTTTTGGCGGCCAGACGTTCGATCATGGTTCCGATTACTGGCATCAACTGCTGTAACCCCGTATCGACTTCATCCACTCCAGCCAGCCCGATCATGCCAAGAACTCGACCTGACGCGCGGATCGGCTGAAGCGCAAGAGCATGCTCGCCAAAGCGAACGCGCGTGGGCCGCTCCTCCGGCGCATCGGCCAGTTGGTCGAGCCACTCCAAGCGGTCTGCCAGGCTGCGCGCCTCGAAGTTCGGCTCAAAACCACTGGACAAGAAGTGCTCAGATGGGAGTCGCGGATCGGATACGAGAACAAACCCACTCTGAGACGTTGTCAGTGCCAGAGCTTGTTCAAGCAGGCTCTGGCAACACTGGTGCATATCCTGTGCCGCTTGGATGGCATCGATCAGGCGTAGAGCGCCAGACAAGCAATCGCACGAAGCCGGTTCCGTCATGATCCCACTCCTCATGGCGCAATCAGTAAGACGGCCCCCGCGCCACCTGGGCATGTTCTACGATGTCCTTCCGCGAGAGCCGATTCCACTGGTTTGTCAGGACCTTCGCCCCCATCTAACTCGAACTCACGGCCCAATGTCAACTGATGACCGCTCGTCTGGCACTCACAAAACACGTCCGTTGCAGAGCCCTCCAGAGGGCTGCTCACCGTGAATTTGGTGGGCTCTTGTGCTTGTGCTAGCGTACGACAAGCGCAAGGAGGTCAAAATGGAGTTCTTGGGCAATTCAACTGGATTGCTGTGCTGGTTGGCGGCATCTTCAACATGGCGCTGGGATCGCTTTGGTACGGACCGCTATTTGGGAAGGTGTGGCTCAAGGCGATTGGCAAGACAAAGGATGAGATCCAGAGCAGTATCGGCATGTACATTCTTCCGCTTGTCGCAGGTTTGACTTCTGTCTATGCCTTGGCAGCGTTGATTTCCGGCCTGCACATTACCATCTGGTGGCAAGGGGCGTTGTTCGGGGCCATCGCCTATGTTGGCATTGGCGCGACGGCCACGCTGATCGTTGGAACATTCGAAGCGTCGTCGCGTGATGCGTGGCTGCTGTACACGATCTATCAAGTCATCGTATTCAGCGCCCAGGGAGTGATGTTCGTGCTCTGGAAGTAGGCGGCATCTCTTTGATCCTGGAGAGGTCACTCGCTGGGCCTATTTGGATGAAGCGATGCAGGGCGGCTACTTAGGACAGCACTGGATGTTTTCAGAGAGCAGTTTCTTCACCAACCCCAAACTCATCGCTCGCCAAGGACTTCTGCGGGCAATCCTACGCGGATTCTGGCACTTGATTGAGGGCAGCCCATGTTCGCTCCAGGTAATCTGTCGAAGCGAGGAAAAGA